>NZ_JBGVBR010000023.1:0-33481 GCF_045225735.1 Succinimonas sp.
TCAAGGATTCAAATGGGATTGCTTGGATTATTGTATAAAAGATGAAGATAATGGAAATGATCAGCAAGTTACTGTCAGACTAGATGAAACTACATATCAGATTCTTGTACAAAGGTACAAAGACCTTTTTAACGGGCATAGTAGCAATGGTAGTTCTAATGTCCCATATGATCTTGAAGGGTGCATCTTACCTATTTCCACTGCTAGGATCGATTTTGATTATATGAATTCCCGTTTTGAGAAGTATACCAAATTACTTCATACTAGCGGAGAGGGTGCTGATGATTTGCGCAAAGCTGAAGATGAACTTCATAAAACATTTGCCACGCTATCGCAGGAAGAACAAAAGTTTGCAAATATTTTCCTTCATGATATTCAATGCGGTGATGTGATTCCTGTTCCAGGAAAATCTTTCAGGGACTATGTGATGGAATACGCCGCTAATGCACAAAATGATAAAATCCATAAATTTGCCCTGACTTTTGGTTTGGATGAACAAATGTTAAGAAATATCTTATTGTTACATCCTAGTGATAATAATTTAAATGAGTTTGGACGGTTTGATTCTCTTAAGTCTACTGTAAAACCTGAACTTGCTAAATTATACTTTGAAAAGAAAACAGGCACACAGCTATCTAGACCGAAAGTAAATATTAAGTTTGATGATTTACTACGTAAATTTATTTTAAATTGTGGATGTGATTTTTAAATTTTATGGCCCGATTGTTTTGAGTTAGAAAATGTGACTGTATTTGAATTAACATACGGATATGCTATTGAAAAATGTTTTTCTGAAAGTTGGTTCTATCGGTTAAATTTGACTCTATTGCAGCTATAATTGTAGATAAGAATGGAAATAAACTATGAATGTAAAACTTAACTATAATCTGTATACAGTGTGGTTTTGTCTTTGGTAAAATAGTAAATTTTGACTACATGCCTTGTTGTTTTGTATTAAAGGATGAGTGTTAATATGTATTTGTTATCAGATAATCATGAAATTAAAGATATTGAAGAAACTACTTTTTCTGAAATAGGGTATAAAGAATGTCATTTGGAAGAGTTAATTAGGAAGAATATTAATATTATTTGCGATGATGATGAATCTATTTTTATTGTTGGACAACAGGTAACAAATGAGAAAAAGGCACGTAGTGATCTTACTGCGATCGATAATGAAGGTAATTTGGTTCTTATTGAGATCAAACGTGATAAAATAGATATAGAACACAGAAAAGAACCGCTTGAATTTCAGGCTATACGTTATGCCGCCAGTTGTGCAACTATAGATTCAATTGACAAACTTGTCACATATGTTTTTCAGCCTTACGTTGAAAAGCATAAAATTGAATTTAGTAATGATTCAGGCAAACACCCAAATTTTACTGAAATTGCCTTACAAAGAATCAAAGATTTTCTTAACGAAAACGAAATTGATCAGAAAAAATTTAATAGAAGTCAAAGGATAATACTTATCGCTTCAGAATTTGACGAACAAACCTTATCTGCTGTAGCTTGGCTTAACAATAATAACGTCAAAATATCCTGTTTCGAAATTAAGCCTTATAAAACGCATGATGAAAAGATAATTCTGGATGTAAAAAAAGTACTTCCAATATCGGAATATAGCGATTTTTATATTCCTATTCAAAATCAGTTAATTGGAGGCAATGCTAGTAAATCATCCATTAAGAGAAAGAAACGTTTAAACATAGATGATCTGTTAAGATTGAATTTGATAGAGCCTAATACAGTTTTAATTGATACAAGAATGGGTAAAAAAGCGACGCTTCAATCTGATGGAGATGTTAAGATTTACGATACAGGTGAAATTCAGTCCATTCAAAATTGGTTAAAATCAATCTATAATTGGGCATCTGTTCAGTCATTTAAGTTTTTAAAAGTTGAAAAGACCAACAAATTGTTGTTAGATATTCGAGATGAATATTACAAATCTATGAATAATGCTCAAAATCAAGATTAGCAGAGGTACTTGATACACAAAGTCATTGTTGTATTGATTGAACACATTTCTGACAAAAGTACTGATTGTTTTTTGCCCATCTTGTATGGATATTCGAGATGATTTAACCGCGGGGACTGATGTCCCCCGGCGGTAGATCGTTGTCTTTGTCTTGGCCTCGAGACAAACTAGATGAGCTTTAAGCCTTTTTTACCCAAAACCTATCTTTCCTCAGTTAACCCAGCATTATCACACAATTTCCATCATATGATTAACCTCCTCAACCCTTTACCCAAGCCATCTCCCGCCTTCTGCTAAGGGTTATTTTGCAACCCCAAAATTTTTCCCTGTTATCATAGCATCCGTCAAAAACCTCGCACTCAAGGAACAATCATGTCGGAACCCGGACTTCCTTCGTTAGGCATGCTGGTCATGCTCACCGGCTTTCTCACCGGTATTGGAGCATCCCTGCTTATGCCTAGCGATACCCTCCTCACTGGAGTATGCCGTCTTCATGGCGGGCTGGAGCTTTCCGCACGCATCCAAGGTACTCCAGCATCTTCCGGAAACGAACAGAACGGCACCACACATAACGATACACCACGTAGCTTCACTTCCCGGGTTCTTTCCTTCCCATCTCTGGATAATCCTGCCACCCATGCCTTTGAATCGGCTCTTATCACCATGGCAAGGGACAAGGAGTTTATTGAAGAGAAAACCAATCAGACTTTCGCTTGCCAGGAGACTCACGTCCATGCTCAAGCAGACAGACAGGAGAGGGCGGATAGAGCGGATCGGCAGAAAAGGGCGGATAAACCTTCCTCCCAGTCTCTGGTCTCTAACAATTCCGCTTCTCAAAACCGCCGCTTTCAGTCTCAGCAGCATGATTCTTTCTCTGGGGATCTCAGCATCAGCAATCTCGATGAACGGAGTTACAATGATCACCCCGGCTACCATGCTCATCATGATCATCGTGATCTTCAAGCTCCTCAAGACCTTGACCATCGTTACCCAAGCGACCTTCACGATCCTCGCAGTACCCACAACCGCCGTGCCCTTTCCCCCGGAGAAGAGCTCGCCATCGTTTTGGCGGATCAGGCCATCGCCTTTCAGGAATACCGTGAGCTTAAGGAGCATTCTCTCAAAGGCCTCCCTCTCCCTGAAAAGCGCCGCCTCCGGGAACAGCTCCGCCGGGAGCGGGAGATGCTCCCCCGGAAGCTCCTGGATGCCTTTTACCGGGGAGAACCCATCCCCCTCAGGACAGACGTGCTCTCCGCCCGGGATCGCCTCCGGCTCCTCTCTATTTATTTCGGAGCCGTTTGGCATATACTTTCAGGAGAAATCCCGGCAGCGTTGATCCTAATCTTGGCTCTCCTCATAGACAGCGGCATTACCCGCTATCTTAGAATCAGGGACGGCTATCTCCCGGTACCTCGTGTTTACCGGATCTGCACATTGGGAGCTGCTTTTCAGATCGGTGCCGCTCCGGTTTTGCTTATTCCCTTTTTGGTGCCCCCGGCATTGCTGCCGACAGTTTTCGGGGGCGGACTTATAACAGGAGGAGCCATCTTGTACGGCCTTACGCTGCACATCTCAGCCCGGCCCTCTAGTGATTTACTTGAACAGGAACTATAAACCATGACCACAACCAAGAACTCTGAACACTCCGCTGTTAAATCTGCTGTTAAGCCTGCTGTCGCGCTTTCCAAAAACAACCCGCGTGGCGAGTTTAGGAAAGTCAGCCTGCTGTCATTTGATTTGTCAGCTTTTTTAAAGCCAATTCATGCAAAGACTAACCCCTCGTCTGCGCATTCCTCTTCAGACACATTGTCAGACCCCCGGTCTTCGCTTGTGCAGAAATCCCCGGAGCCGGTGCGTTTGAAGACTGTCAATGTAAAGACCTTTTCGCATTCTGCCTTTCCGCATTCTGCTGCCTTGAAAACCACTGTCTCGAAAACCGCTTATTCAAAAATGAGCTCTCTGTCATTTCGTTTGAATTTGAAGATGATCTCTGGGTCTCGCCCCTTGTCTCGCCTCATGTCTGGCCCCTCGTCTCGTCCCTTGTCAGGCACCTTGTTCCGTTCCTTGTCTGGCTCCTCGCCTCGTCCCTTGTCAGGCACCTTGTTCCATTCCTTGTCTGGCTCCTCGACTCGTTCCTTGTCAGACTTCCAGTCTGAGCTTTTGAAGAAATGCCAGCAGCCAGCCCGTTTGAAGAGCGGCCAATTAAAGAACTGCCTTTTGAAGACCTTTTCGAGTTCGGCTTATGTTAAAACCGCTGCTGTTTCGGAAACCGCTTATTTAAAAACCGGCCCTCTGCCATATCATTTGAATTTGAAGAAGATACCCGTGTCTCGCCCCTTGTCTGGCCCCTCGTCTCGTTCTTTGTCCGTCCCCCAGTCTGCGACTGTGCTGGAATTACCGAATCAGGCTCATTTGAAGAACGCCTGTTTAAAGAATCCCCGTTGCAATAACGTCCCGACCTGGATATCTCAGAATAATATTTCCTTTGTCCGTGTGCCCCTTAAGAAAGTATTACTAAGACTGACCTATCTGAAAGCAGCACAGCGTTCGGATAGCAAAAACCCCGAGCTACTTAAAAAACTGGCCATGCTTATGACCCCGGCTGCGAACACGCATTTTCCCCCGGAATCGTAACAAAGCAAGGCTTTAACCATGCTGTAACCAGCAGCTTCGTTAATTCCCTTTATCAGGAATCATTGGTGATCAGGAGCGGTTTTGTCCTGTGATCAGGAGCGGTTTTGTCCTGTGATCAGGAGTGGCTTTGTCCTGTGATCAGGAACAGCCATGCCCTGTAATCAGGAACGACCATGCCCTGTGATCAGGAACGGCAGCCTTGTAATCAGGATGGCTGTCCCTGTAATCAGGATAGCAGCCCCTGTAATCAGGAACCGCTGTGCCCTTTAACCAGAAGCTGCTGCGCCTTGCCCCCGGAATCAGCTGCAACCGTACTTGACTGGAATCATGAACCAGCCGAGCCGTACCCCGCGATTCCGAACAATAACTCAGAACATTAAACGAAACACTAACTTTGCAACAACAGGAACTTAAACAGGATCAGCTATGACTCAGATCGAAATCCCCCGTTACCTGGATGACCCTCCGGTGCTTCTCCTCTGGTCGGTGGATGAAATTGCGCCGCTTCTGGCCGGACTCTTTATCGGCATGCAAATAGGGCAGGCCTTTATCTGCACCGGAGCGGGACTTCTTATCACCCATTTTTACCGCCGCTGCCTCGAAAACAGCCAGGACGGCTTTCTGGCCCATTTCCTCTACTGGCACGGTTTAAGTCCGGCCCGGGGGAGAATTTTTCCCAACCCCTACATCCGGGAATTCGGCTGTATCCCGGAATTACGGTAGGAAAGTATTGAGATACCAGAAACTAAGACACCAAAAAATGAGGCACCGGAAATTAAGACACCGGAACATGACAGAAATTCATTGCCTGTCCCTCACACAACTTACACCCGCAGACACCGCACGACAGAAACCATGATACAGGAACATACCAGAAGAACACTTACGCGGCCCAGAGCCGGAGCCGCATACCATGACAGCAGCATAAAAAGACCACGCAGGAAGAATCCGGCTCCGGATCATTTCGGAAGAACCCTGATCAGGAGAACAGCAAAAACCCATGACAGGAGATCATGATGAACCTACAGCGTTTACTAACCTCATGGCAGGGGCTTAGGATGGCGGTTTTCAGTTTGGCGGCCCTGACCGCCGTCCTGACGGCAGCCAACTTGGCTCTGGCTCTGGGCCTTCTCTTCCGGGACGAAACCGTAGTTTTGGTGCCCCCGGTGCTGGACTCCCGGGTCTCAGTCTCCCGGAGACAGGCGGACGAAGGACTCCTGAAGTCCTGGGGCCTTTACCTCGCCCAGCTTCTTGGGAATGCCACCCCCGGAAACACCGAGTTTCTCAAGGAATCCGTGGCTCCCATCCTGTCTCCCCGGGTGTTCGGCGAATTTATGACCGCTCTTAACACCCAGGCCGAGGAGATGCGGTTTGACAGGGTAAGCCTCCGCTTTGAGCCCCGGCTCGTCCAGTATGAAAAGAGCTCCGGCCTCGTGTTTGTCACCGGTCAGAGCGTGGCCGTGGGCCCCGGCGGCGACGAACGCCGCAAGGAAAGAACCTACGAATTTTTGATTGAGATCCAGAACTACATGCCCCTCCTGTCCCGCATGGACACCTACCAGGGGAGCGCCCGCACCGCCAAGGTACGGGAAAAGCTCCGGGCCCGTGAGAATCGCCGCTCCCGCCGGGAGGCCGAGAGAGCCTCCGGGAACCCGGGAGGCTTAACAGGCAGCAGTAACAGCTTTAACGATGAAATAAGGAACAGCGGATATGACTATTAGTACCACCCCGGAGCAAACCATGAAGAGCGCTCTCGTCAGCGCTAACCCCCTGGAGGATCCCCGGGATTCTGCCATAACGAATACCGGAGATTACACCGGAGATTACACCGGAGATAGCGCCGGAGATAGCGCCGGAGATAACACCGGGGATAACACCAAAGAACGGAGCCGGATAAAGCAGGAGACCATGGGGCTAATCCTGAGAACCCTTCTCGGCATCATGGCTTTTTTCATCATTGTCATGGGCACGGCTCTTTACTCCGACGCCTATGCGGGAGAAGCCGGCGTGCTCCCGCCGGAGTTTCGCTTCAGCTTCAAGATCGCCCGGAATGATCTTAACCGCATTCTGTTTCCCTTTTCCGGGATCACGGTGAGCACTGTGGCCGAAGGGGAGATCAAAACCGAGGGCGGGGCTCTTTACGTGCTCCCGGAATCCGAGGAACCCCTGACCCTGTTCGTGTCCCCGGAGGACAATCCCGGAATAAGCTTTCTTTTGGAGCTGACGCCGGTTTCGGGAAGGGCCAGAAGCTACACGATCCCGCTCCCGGAGCCTCTTAAGACCCCGGCCGGAGATCCTGAGGCCGCCCGGGACAGCCGGACTCCCGTAAGCCGGGAAACCGCGCTTTCCCGGGGCTTCTCCGGGATCTGGCGGGCTCTTGACAAATCAGCGGAGATCCCCGAGGAGATCCCGGGCTACACCTTTGTTCCGGAGAGCGCGGTAAAAAAGCTTCTCGGGAAAACCGACACCCTCTGCAGCGGCTACCAGGAAACGGAGTTTTCCGGCGCCTGGCGTTCCGGCCCCTATCTCTACGTCATGCTGGTTCTGAAAAACAAGCTTGCCATAAAAACCATGGCCCGCTGCGAAGGGAAACGCATTCTGGGATTCAGCATTCTTAACACCACCGAAATATTGCCTCAGGGCCGGCGGCGGATTCTGGCAGCCTTTCAGGGGAATTTCTGATGGACATGAAGTTTCTGGAAAACCTGAGTCCCGGCATGAAGAGAATGTTCACCTGGGCCGGGGCCGCCGCCGTTATCGGACTTCTGGCCCTGACTCTGGGCGGGCAGAATCCCCGGGAACGGCACCGGGATCGGGAAACGGTTAAGAATGTGTTTTCTGATATCAACACCAGAGAGGTAGGCGTGGACAGTCTCGCCGCCTCAGTGGACCTTATGCGGCAAAGAGAGGATCTCCTCCGGGGCGAGCTCCGGGAGATGCGGCGGGAAATGGATCTTATCAGGAAGAACGCCGGACTTCTGGGAGGCGGCGGTCAGGATCCCGAAAAGATTACCGCCCGCCTGAAGGAGATCGATGACATGCTGAATGAGTTCCGGGTGATCAAGAGTCTCCTTCCCAAGAGACTCCGGGAGCTCCGGAAGGAGGATGCCGCCCGGGAAGGGGAGGATGCTTTAGCGGGAGACGGCAGCGTGAGCGGCAGGGGCGAAGATAATTCCCCGGACTCCCGGGATTCTTTAGTGCCCGAGGGAGCCTGCTTCGGCGAGAACTGTCCCGGAGATCCGGAGGCGCTTTCCCGGGATCTGGCCCAGACGGGATCACATTCCCATGATATCCGGGAGGAGTTTGTGTTTGAGGAGATTCCGCTGGAGCCTCCGAAGCCGTCTCCGCAGTATAAGCCGCCGGTCAAGAGGCAGATAAGAAGAATCGGAGGTTCGGGATCCCCGGGATCAGCGTCTTCGGGTGGTTCCTATGGCAATGCTTCCGGAAAATCCGCTTCCGCCAGTGCTGCCGCAAAAAAAGTTCCCGGGGATCCTTCCGGCAGATCCTCCGGGAAGAGACAGGTTTATCTTCCGGCCGGAACCATCATGAGCGGGTATCTTCTTACCGGTCTCGACGCTCCCACCAGGGATGAGGCCCGGGGTGATCCCTTTCCGGTGCTCATCAACCTGGACAAGTCCGCCATTCTCCCGGGGGACGGCCGCTATGATCTCTCCGGCTGCTTTGTGCTGGCGGCAGGCTACGGGGATCTCAGCTCCGAACGGGTTTATCTCCGGGCGGAAAAGCTTTCCTGCATGGGGAGCTCGGGCCGGGTGGCGGAGCAGAAGTTCAGTGCCTACATTTCCGGCGAGGACGGCAAGGCGGGAGTAAGAGGGCGGCTGGTTTCCAAGCAGGGACGGCTCATTGCGCGATCTCTCACGGCAGGTTTTCTGGAAGGGCTGGCGGGAGCCTTTGACGTTAACCCGGTGCCGGTGATAAGCACCGTGGGCACCCACACTACCCAGTATCAGAGCGTCTACAGCCGGGATGCCTTAAGGAGCGCTGCGGTGTCCGGAGCCGGGAAGGCTCTGGATCGGGTGGCGGACTTTTATCTCAGGCTTGCGGACAGCATGTTTCCGGTGCTGGAAATCGATGCCTCCCGGAGAATAGACATCATTGTCACCGAAGGGGTGGCTCTGGAGTTTGATTTTCGGGGCCGGGAGGGCGCGGGAAGCGGCTTTTACCGGAATTCCGGGGAGGGGCTCTAACAAGATGAAGACCAGTTCCGGAACAGCTTTCTTATGCATGATCCTCATATTCGTACCCCTCCTCCTGATTTCCGGTTATGTCCGGGCGGGGGATCCCGGGATGCGAAGAGCCGGCGGGAGCTCCTACTATCAGAAGCACGGGGAGGGATGGTTTTGGTATCAGGATCCCCCGGAGGAACCGGAAGCCCCGGATGAAGAGCCGCTCCCGCCGCTTCCGGAGCCTCCTCCGGAGTCAGGAGCTCCCGTTATTCCGCCGCCGGAATACTCCGCGGACGGCCTTTATGCCGCAGCATATCTTAAGAAGGCGCTCCCCCTTTATCTTGAACGGGCTCTGGATGCTCCCACTCCGGAAAATGTCCGGGCGTACTTTGAGCTTCAGAAGATGAGCATGGATAAGAGCCAGAACTTTGCCGGCGCGGCTAAGCTCATGCCGCTTCTTCATCCGGAGCTTGACGAATCCCGGGGCCGGGCGGATTACGGCCGGGGACGGGAGCTTCAGGACAGAATGGCGGAAGAGGCTCGGGAGCTGGATCTCCGGCGGATCTCGGAACGGGCGGGACTGTTTTTTCTGTACCGGAGCTCCTGTCCCTACTGCCGGGAAGCCCTGCGAGAGGTGGAGAGACTGCGGGGGTACGGTTTTCAGGTGCTGGGGATATCCCTGGATCAGGGGCTCCTCCCTGTGCCGGGAGCCATCCGGAACGTTTCGGATCCCGCCATGGCCGGGGTTTTGGGGATCACCTCCGTGCCGGCTCTGGTGCTGGCGGCTCCCGGGACGGATCGCCAGTATGTTACGGTCTCAGCCTCTCTCCTGAGTCCCCGGGAAACCGAAAACCGCATTGTGGCTGCCGGGCGTCTTCTGGGAGTGCTGGAGCAGGATGATGAGTACAAGTAAGGGCATGGCGGCAGAAGAGGGAAAAACGCCCCGGGATGACGATAGCCCCATGGAATAATCCTATGCGGGGTTTAATTCCCTGCTGGGACAAACTGCGGTGTTCTCGGGTTACCTGATTTTCCATGAACTCTGTCGATATAGTCCCGGTCATCCGGATTCTTCCGGTTGTACCTGTCTCATTCTAAAGCTGCATTTTCGATCCTGGCGACCATGTTTTTTTGTCAGTGATCGATACTCATTAAGTTATTCGCGAAGGTCTGATGACAGCTCATCCTGTTTGAAATATCCTTCCACAATGCCACTGTAACTGGCATCAGAAAGTCCCTTTTTTACCAATATATGTCTTTCCAGATCGTACACTGTGGCATTAGCAATACTGTTCAGTACAAAAGGGGAGTGTGTTGTAACTATAAATTGAATGTTGGGAAACAATTCAGTCAATGCAGAGAGCACCTTCTTTTGAAGTTCCAAGTGCAGATGATTTTCGATTTCATCGATCAGCACAACTCCAGGCATCAGGAACTTGGTTACTCGTTTATCCTGCCGTTGCATTCGAAGAATCAGGTCTATGATGATATCCAAAATCGCAGAAAAACCATCTGAAGCAGTATTGAAATCAAAAGGTTCACGGTTTTTAACAATGAGAGAAAACTTGAATGTGTCTTCATTGAATTTTATAAGAAGCGACGGATCATCATAGATACCTCTTAATATCTCTTGCAGTCTGTCAAACCATTCTTCAATTTCCTGCGCCTTTTTGTTATCTTTTTTTACTATGGCAAGTGCTTGTGTCATTTTCAAGTCAAGAAGATACGAGAGGAATATAGATCTGGTACTTTCCTTTATGCTGTAGCTGTCTTTTAAAATTGTTTTCTCAACATGCTTTGGTTCTGGAGAATGAAACGCTCTTGTCGCTCCATAATATGATAGAATAAAGTCTCCCTGTTCAAAAGCCAATTTAATCTCACTCGGTTCTTTTGAAAATTCCAAATCAACTCCAGCTGTTGACTTTTCAATTTTTTCCTCACATAAACTGATGCTTTTTTCTATTTGAAGAATTTGATTTTGATCATTTTTCTTTTTAGCATTCTCAAGAGCATTCTTGTTAAATTCCAAAAGCTGTCTCGATTCATAAGGATCGTTAGTTTTTGAAACTGAATAGAGATATGTCTGAATAGCTTCAAGCAGGCTGGTTTTCCCGCTTCCATTATTTCCGGTAAGAATTAAATGACGTTTACCTTCTCCTTCTGAGGAAATAATAATTTTTAGATTGTGAAGATGTCTCACTTTAAGGATATTTATTTCTTTAATATATAACTGTTCCACCGTTATTCTCCGAAATATCTAAATAGCCCCATAGAGGCAAGAGATTTCTCTCCTTATCATCATATTTCACAAGAGCCCACTTTTATCGCAATACGAGCTATTTACAGTACAAATCCCCAGAGTATGGCCGTTTTATCTCTGCATCCCCCATGAAAGAAGGCGTCAGGCCGTGGTAAGTTCAAAGTTCGGTACATAAGTTTGCCTTTTTGAAAACCCATAAGGCTTTAGAGCCTGCCCATGAATTTGAGATGAGGGACAATACTTTTTTTGGGGAAAAGGAGAAACTTGGAGGCCATCCACGGTAACGAAATTTGAAAAGTGACACGATCAAAAACGGAGGTGACATGCCTGCACCCCCTGTTCCTTTTTTGGCATTTGCAAAAAACTGATAGAAAACTGGGGTTAATGAGAAACGCATACGCATTTAGAGGCTCGACACTCTGTAAAAAATGCTGCGGAAGTATAAACTCATTTTTGCAGATTTGCCCATCTCCGCATAGCCGCCTAAACTGAATCGGATGACTACAATTTTGATTATAAGTCATAACGTGCCGTAAGTCAGTACCGGGTCATCACAAATTGTCGTATTCACGGCCATGTATTTTTCGGCCATTGGTATTGATGTGCATTCCACTTTGATGGTAGCCTGTTTCCAAAAAAGGCTGTTTCCAAAAAAGGAGAATTCGGTTGCAGTGCTTTTACCGAAGAATTCAAGGAATCCGGAACTTTTTTAAATGCCATCAGGAATTTAGTGATCTGGTGCAACAGCAAAAATCCTGAACCAAGAAGGCGGCATCTAACCTGCCCAACCAGCCCTCACCAACCAAAAGATGTCGCTTTTTTATTTTGCGCTGGCGGAAAGGTATTTTCCTGTGTGCAACCCTCGTGCGTGGGGTTGGGCCGTCTCATGGTGTCTGCATGTTGCATGTAATGCGGGAGCTGGCCTTTGTCCTTCCGGTGCTTTTTGGTGATGGGAGGGGATCTATGATGAATCCCTTCCTGACAAACAGGTTTCCCGCATAGGTAAAGCTGGTGCGGCTTCTGCGTTTTGCCCATGCCTGAGGATGTGCATAAAGTCGCTGTATATCCCCTTATTCCGGCCTCAAGAGACAGCCAGGCGCTTCAATTTTGGGAACACGAGGCAGTTTTCGGGGTAAAGGGGCAGCTCCCCTTTAATCATTAACCGGGAAGCGCCGGAGGCGTCTTCCCTTCCTAATTATTGTTCCTTGGAACTTTGACTTCTGCTCCGGCCAGTATTGATTGCGCAGGCTGGCTATGCCCGAGTTATGACCTATGCCGGACTGTTTTCCGGACAACAACTTCGAGGGAGAGCGTATTAACATTATGCCGCTTACCAGAACGGCAGATATGGTGCTGCGCTTCTGTTGGAATCTGTATATCCTGACTTGAATAACAGGAGTGCCTCTAATGAGAATCAGCAATTTATCATATGGTCAGAGTTCTGGTTATTTTTTGGCTTTTACAGCAAAAACAACTTTCATAAATCTGCTTCCTTAAACACCTCGTCGGCAGGATATGTAATGCCCCCGCTTTTAATATGTTCGTGCCATGCCGTTTCCCCCTCTTCATAATCCTCGCGATCTTCAAGATCCTCGAGTTCAGCCATGTAGTGCTCAATAGCCTGATTTACAAACCAGCTGCGAGAACATCCTCTTTCTGAGCAATACTCATTAAGCTTGTTTAACAGATCAGGATTGCAGCTAATGCTGACACTTTTTGCTAATGCCATAATGAGCCTCCTGAGATTGGCGATATCACTATTGTTAGCAGTCATATCACAGCATGTTGAAAAATACAATGAATGTATTGAGGTCGCTTGTGCAGACCGGCTTTGTCCGAGAGATGCGCTGTGCCGGACTGCCTCCCGGACTGGGGAGGAGGAGAAGGCGGTGAAACGCTCCTCGGCAAAACTGCCCCGCTTCTCCGTCATGCAGATCCTGAAAAACAGGATTGCCGCAATGAAACTGCCTGCTGCGATGGGGAAACGCATTCAGGGTTTTGGTATTCTTATGCCACGGAGATACAGTCCCGTGCCGGCTCTTGGCATCATTTCAGGGGGATCGTTAGAATCCAGCTTGATTTGAGCGCTGATTATGATCGTGCGGGAAACGGAACTTTTTTTCAGTACTCCTCTTTGTTTTGTGATTTTTATCATAATATGGCTAATAATATTCTGCGCAGTTTGGCTTTTGCGGTTATAACTAAAATCAATAGGGTGCATTAGCACTCGTCATACTTTCCCGGCAAAGCTGTCCAACGATAATGGAACGGCTAACGCTGGGATTTTTTTTGACATTTTTGTCCCTAAAATCAGCGGAAAACACGTTGCGATGCGGCGTGCTTCGAGCTGTAACCTATAGGTGTCCGATTGCCCAATCCGCAGGGACTGCGAGGAAAATCAGGGAGGTGAACGCGGTGGCTGAGAAGAAACCGGCCTATAAGGAAGTCGTGGCGGAGCGGGATGCCTATAAGCATGAGCTGGATGTCATGAAGCAGGATCGCGTGAACCGTCAGGCAAAGAATTCAGTGTTCCTGAAGTTGTTCATGCACAAGGAGTATCAGCTTCAGCTTTACAAGGAGCTTTTTCCGCAAGACACTGCGATCACAGAAGATGATCTGGAGTTGGTGACACTGGATTATGCGCTCACGATTCATCCGTATAACGACTTGGGACTTCTGGCCAGAGGCAAACTGATCGTGCTGGCCGAGGCGCAGTCCGCATGGAGCGTGAACATCATTTTCCGCCTCATGGACTGCTACTTCGATTCCGCCATGAGCTATCTGAAGATTCGGAAGGCTGACCTGCGCAGTTCCGTCAAAGCGGAGGTGCCGGACGCAGAGGCTTTCGTGATCTATACGGGCAAGAAGAAGGTCGAGAAGGATGTTCTCTCCCTGAATCAGGAATTCTTCGGCGGCGATCCGAACAAGCCGGAATTCAAGGCAAGGATCATTCACGGGGAGTACAAGGGCGGCATCATTGAGGAATATATGGGATTCTGCCGCATCCGGGATGAGAACGTCCTCAAAGCGAATACGCCGGAGGAACGGCAGCAGGCTGTAACTGCGACGATTGACTTGTGCATCGAGAAGGGCTATCTCGTAAGGTACCTAGAGGAACACCGACCTGAGGTGGAAAAAATCATGATGACTATGTTCAGCCCTGAATATGTGAAGATGACGTCCGAGAGGACAGAGAAGATAAAAGAGGATATCAGCGCTTACAGATTCATCAACGTACCAGAAGCGCAGATTAAAGATGCAATCATCCGCCGCTACGACCTCACACCGACCTGCGCCCAGAACTTCCTGGACGATGACTCCGCCCCGGAGGATTCCAGACCATGGGCCCTGTAAATATTCATAAATTTAGCTCTCAACGCACCCCATAAACAAACAGTGTTTTCATTCGTACTCTCTAAACCTTCGATTTTTATATCAGAAGAATATCCGAGCTCGCATAATTTCAGACAATAAGAAAAAAAATATGAAGGAAACTGGTAAAATCACTTCATGACGCAGAACGAAACAGGAGGCAGCAAAAATGAGCGCTCTTTTCAATGATCTTCAGGAAGGATTGCTTCAGGCGATTGACTATGCAAAGGGATCAGGGGCATCTCGGACTTTCACTTACAAAATTGATCCCGTGGCTGAGTTCAATAAGGATCAGATTCGTGAAATCCGCATGCAGGCCCGGATGAGCCAGAGTGTTTTCGCAAATTACCTTGGCGTATCCGTAAAAACGGTTGCAGCCTGGGAGCGGGGCAGGACGCATCCTCGGGGTTCGGCTTGCCGGCTGATGAGTTTCCTCGCCCGGAATCGGTTAGAGCCATTGCCGTTTATTTCAGTCGCACAGTAAAACCGGCGGCGAAAAGTCAAACCAGGGAGGCGGCATCTAACCGGCCCAACCAGCTTTCATGAAGTTCGGAAAATCAGATCCGAAAACCCGATAATGATGATGAAGCGAGTTGTCGGTCTGGCAATTGATAAATTACCGGATGATTCTTTAATAAAGCCGTTTCTGTTAAAACACAAGGCGGAGGTGATTGGTATGTGTACCGCAGAATATAAAAAGTCCAAATTCCTGGCGAAGTTTAAGAAGGAATACCTTATGGAAGGCCGTGAGCAAGGTCGCGAGGAAGGAGAGGATAAACTTTCGCTGCTTTTGCAAAAGTTAATTGCCCAGGGAAAGAGCGAAGATGCTCAGCGTGCCCTTGTTGATAAGGAACACCGGAAATATCTGTACAAGGAATACGGTCTTAATGATCTGAATGCGGCCTGAAGATAAGGGAATGTCTTTCTTTATCACGATTTTGACCGGCTGAAGACATTTTTGTTTCCGGAACAATGCACTGTTCCGATTTGCCTGGCTCTGACCTGTGCCCAGCCAGCTGATGGCAGAGGTCTTCAAAGCCCTTCCATTCCCCGGGGGGAGAAAACGCCTTTCCGGGGATTTTTATATCAGCCTGCGCGACCGGCCAGTTCAGCGCCCTTTGGCGCCATTGCGATTCCCGGACTTCTCCCGGCAGTTGTTTTGCCCACGGAGGTGGTTTTGCGAGATGCTCTTGTGCTTACCGCAAGATTCTTTAATTAAGCCGTTTCTGTTAAAACACAAGGCGGAGGTGGAAAGTGGTCTGGGAGTGCATGACAGAATATGATGAGAACAAAACCATGGATAAGATTAGGAGGGACAGTATCAAGGAAGGCATTGAGAAAGGAGAGGATAAACTTTCGCTGCTTTTGCAAAAATCACTTGCCCAGGGATAGAGTGAAGATGCTCAGCGTCCCTTGTTGATAAGGAACACCGGAAATGTCTGTACAAGGAATACGGTCTTAATGATCTGAATGCGGCCTGAAGATAAGGAAGCGACTTTCATTCATTGCTGTTTTGTCAGGCTGAAGATATTTCTTTTTCTCAGTTTTTGTTCTGTTTGACATTTTGGTGAGCATGGTGTCATCCGGTGCCATGAAGCAGGTCGTGTGAGTTTTTTCTGTTAGAACGCAAGGCGGAGGCGGAAAATGGTTTGGGAGTGCTTGACAGAATATGATGAGGCAAAAACCATGGCGAAGATTAGGCGGGACGCCATTAAGGAAGGCCGTAAGATAGGCCGTAAGGTAGGAGAAGAAAAGCTTGCATTACTTTTGCAAAAGTTACTTGCCCAGGGAAAGAATGACGATATTCAGCGTATCAGTGTTGACAAGGAATACCGGAAACAGCTGTACGAGGAATACGGTCTTAATGATCTGAATGCGCTCTGAAGAGCCGGATAAAGTAATCAGATCAAGGCGAGTCTTCCCCTCAACATGGTTTTGCCAGGCTCTCCTTTCCCTAAAACTGAAAAAAGACGCCGGATTCAATCAGCGGCAGGGCCGGGCGGTTCTGCCAGCGGCAGCGGATAACTGCCGGAAAAGCCCAACCTTTCTCTCGAGAAACAGAAGAAGTCGCACCAAGATGCCTCAGCGGTGATTTGCCCGCCCCTTAATCTGCCTTCCAATCAGGCCATAATCAGCTTTCGCTTACGGCGTACATCTCCTTTATGTGGGTGATAAACTTTGTTGCCAGAGCATTGGGGTGTCTCTCATTGTCCCAGGAGAGCAAGTAGTCTACATTTATCGAGGGCGTTATTTCCTTGATCGTAACATTGGCTCCTGATGAGATGTTCTTGGCAACAGAGGCCGGGAAAAGGGCAATGCCCAGCTCTCGCGTGACCAGCTTGGCGGCATTGGAGGAGTGGGCGGTTTTAACGATAAAGCGGGGCTGCTTTTTAAAATCCTTGAACCAGCTTCTTATTTCAGTTTCCCGGGAACGTCTCGAAGAGATGATGAGATCGTTATCGATAAGCTCCTCCAGGGTGATGTATTCCTTTTTTGATTTCCCAAGGGGATCATTTGCCGGAATAATGGCCACCCAGTTTTCTGAAAACACCTTAAACCCGTCCAGCAAATCGGTATTGGTGGGAGTCATGGTAATCGCAAGATCTATAAGGCCGGCCTTCAGACGATCTGTTAAATCATCCACATTGCCGCACCACAGGTTGTACGTCACATTGGGATAGAGCTTTTTAAAGGATTCGATCCACTCCGCCACCAGAGTGGGGCCGTTGCTGTCAACATGACCGATATAAAGCGTGCCGCTGATGCCGTTTTGCATTTCGGATATTTCCGCCTTGGTCATGTCCACCAGGGTTAACAGCTGCTCTCCTCTTCTCTTAAAAGCCAGACCTTCGGCAGTCAATGTGAGATGCCGCTTGCCTCTGATAAAGAGAACGCAGCCCAGCTCATCCTCAAGCTCCATAAGAGCTCTGCTTAGCGGGGGCTGGGACAAATGGAGCTTTTCTGCGGCTCTGGTGATATTAAGCTCTTCTGCTGCCGTTATAAAATAGCGAATGTGTCTTAGATCCATAAGTGCCGCCTTTCTGTTTTCCCTGCTGCCACGCAATTATAGCATTTTGGAAGGCAGAACCTGATGCTGAGAACAGAATACGGGGATAAGGACGAGACGGCGGTAAATACCGGAAAACAGAGGACGCAGGCAAGAGAGGGCGGCAAGGCCGGTAAAGGAGGCTGGAAGCCAGGGGAATCAATGCGTAACAGGATTTTTCGGAAGGGGCCTTTGCTGAATCCTCCTAAGGAGCGCATAACATGAAGGCTTTGGAAATTTCCCCGCAGCCGGGTATTTCCGGGCGGGGAATTTAAGTAAAAATCAGCACTGCTTTATCTGTCAGCCAGCATTTCTGGCAGCGCAGATTTCCTTGTCAGAGCATCCGGTTCCTGTAAGCGCGCCTTTGCGTTTCTGCGCAGTCAGCGCAGTCAGTGCATACATACGCTGCCAGCTCGCCTTTTGCAGCAGCAGAGCTACAGAGTCTTAATTCTTCTTATTGCTTCCACGCTGTTTTCATAAGTCCCAAAAGCGGTGAGTCTGAAGAATCCTTCTCCGTTAGGCCCGAAGCCCGAACCAGGAGTGCCCACGATGCCGACCTTGTTAAGAAGAAGATCAAAGAAGTCCCAGCTCGACAATCCGTCAGGAGTCTTTAACCAGATGTAGGGCGCGTTTTCTCCGCCGTAAACGGTGTAGCCGGCATCATGAAGAGATGTCTTAAGATACCGGGCATTATTCATATAGGTGGCGATCTGGGCCTGTATCTGCTGAGCTCCCTCCTCGGAATAAACCGCTTCTCCCGCTCTCTGGATAATGTACGGAGCCCCGTTGTACTTGGTGCCGTGTCTTCTGGCCCACAGAGCATGCACAGACTTATCGTGCAGCTTAAGCTTCTTGGAGATCACGGTAAAGCCCAGTCTTAAACCGGTAAAGCCGGCCTTTTTGGAAAACGATCTGAACTCAATGGCGCAGTATTCCGCGCCGCTGCATTCATAGATGCTATGGGGCAGGGCGTCATCGCTGATATAGGCTTCATAGGCGGCGTCATACAGAATGACCGCGCCGACCTTCAGGGCATAGTCTACCCATGCCTGCAGCCTGTCCTTGGTAATGGCAACACCGGTGGGGTTGTTCGGAAAACACAGGTAAATCAGATCCGGCTTCGTTTCCGGAAAATCCGGGACAAACCCGTTTGCCTCGGTGCAGGGCATGTAAATCAGCTTGCTGTAGAGCTTCTTTTCGGGATCAAAGGCGCCTGACCGTCCGGCCATGACATTGGAATCCACATATACCGGATAAACAGGATCGCAGACGGCCACCTGGTCATTCTGAGCGAAGATTTCCTGAATATTGGAGCAGTCGCTCTTGGCGCCGTCAGAGACAAAGATTTCATCCGCTTCAATATCGATGCCTCTCTTCTTATACTCGTTTTCGACAATGGCCGTTCTCAGAAAGTCATAGCCGAGATCCGGAGCATAGCCCCGGAAGGTACCGGCATCCCCCATTTCATCCACTGCCTTGTGCATGGCCTCCAATACCGCAGGAGCAATGGGCTGGGTAACGTCGCCGATGCCGAGCTTGATAAGCTTGGCCTCCGGATTGGCGGCTTCAAATTCCCGCACCTTCCGCGCCACTGTCTGAAAAAGATAGGATCCCTGCAAATTGAGGTAATTTTCATTTATCGCTGCCATGTTGATTCCGCCCTTATCCTTGTTAACTATTCTTAAATAGTCCCTTAATTATTCCTTAAACTTTTCCCGGCCGGATTTTTCAGGTCTGCTATTTCAGGCCTGCTGTCCCGGGGCTGCTGCTTCTGCCATTAACTGGCCATTTTCCGGCCGGCTGTTTCTGCCATTAACCGGAGTTTTCCGGCCGGCTTTTTCTGCTATTTCCCGGCTGTTTCCCAGCCGGTTAGTCCTGTTTTCTGCCGTTTCCCCGCGGTTTCCCGGCCTTCTCCCGGCGCTTTACACTGCCACCTCGCCTTCAAAGACGAATTCGGCAGGGCCGGTCATATACACGGGATGCCCCGGGCCGTCCCAGCGGATTTTTAACTTGCCGCCCAGCAAATGAACCGTGATTTCATTGTCGGTGCAGCCGTTAAGAACCCCGGCTACTGCCGTGGCGCAGGCTCCGGTGCCGCAGGCCAGGGTTTCCCCGGTGCCCCGTTCCCAGACGCGCATTTTGACATTCTTACGATCAATGATCTGAATGAACTCCGTGTTCACCCGCTTCGGGAAGGAGGGATGGTTTTCAAAAAGGGGGCCTAAGCTTTCCAGAGGGAAGTTATCCGTATCAGCCACATAGATGACGGCATGAGGATTTCCCATGGAGACGCAGGTATGATGATAAACCTTTCCCGCAACTTCAATAGGCTCATTAACCACTGTCTTTTTGTCGCTTAATACAGGGACGTCCGCCGCTTCCAGAATGGGGAGCCCCATGTCAACGGAAACGCTGTTAACTTTTCTTTCCGGACTTGATTCGTCGACATCCAGCCGGATTTTTTTGAGTTTGCCGGCGGAAACAACGTTAAATTCCTTTTTGTCAGTTAAGCCTTTGCAGTAAACGTACACGGCCACGCAGCGCATGCCGTTTCCGCACATCTCGCCTCTGCTGCCGTCGGCATTGTACATTTCCATCTCAAAATCGGCTTCCTGGGAGGGATTTATAAAAATCACCCCGTCCCCGCCCACTCCGAAATGCCGGTCGGAGAGCTTTTTCGCAATCTCGGATTTCTTTTCCGGAGAAAAGTTCACCTCGGCTCCGTTGACATAAACATAGTCGTTTCCGCAGCCCTGCATCTTGGTAAATTTCATATTTGTCGTCTCTTGTATAGCTTTTTAATGGCTTTTCCTTTGGGGGTCCCCAGGGTTGTCCGGTGTCCGGGCAGCGCAATTCACAGCGTTGCCGCAGCGTTACAGCATCACAGCATAGCGGTGGAACTGTATCACTGTATCACCGCATTTCCGGTTCAGGGGTTCTGTAAGCAATTACAGATGTAATCAGTTATCCCGTATCTGAAAGCCCGGGCGCCCCGGAAGCCCGTGTTATCCCGGGGGCCGGCCTCAGATCCTGCAAGAAGGAAAGGCTCAGATTACCGCGGCAGAGATTATCATTTGCCGTTTTTTCTGATATTTCCCGCTTCTGTTATTGCCTCCTTCTGTTATTTTCCGTTTCTGTTATTTCCCGGCTTCTGCAGTTTTCCGCTTCTGTTATTGCCTTTCCCTGTTATTGCCTGCTGCTGTGATTTCCAGTCCCGGTTTCAGTTATTTCCAGCTGTTACTTCCCGCTGTTTCCGTAGTTAGATAACACCCGGGCCGAGGGATCGTTCACATTGCAGCCTTCCCATTCCTTGTTGGGCATCCAGAAGTCCGCGATCATGTGAGACTGCCCCGGGTAATATTTTTCAAAAATTTCCCGATACAGCAACGATTCTTTGGTAAAAGGCATGGCGTGCTCATATTTCCGGCGTTTTTCCTCAAACTCCTGCGCATCATACTGCTCTTCCGCATAAGCCTTGAGGTGATCCACCATGGAGTGGCCTACCGCATCGGAAAACGCCGCCTTTTCCCGCCAGAGAATTTCCGGAGGGAGATAGTCAAGGCCTTCAAAGGCATGACGGAGAAGGTATTTGCCCTTGTTATAGCGGTTAAGCTTCATCTCGGGATCAATGGACATCACGTAATGCACGAAATCCAGATCTCCGAAGGGAACCCTTGCTTCTAAGGAGTTTGCCGAAATGCATCTGTCTGCCCGGAGCACATCGTACATGTGAAGCTCTCTGACCCGCTTTTCCGCTTCCTTCTGGAACGCATCAGCAGAGGGCGCAAAATCGGTGTACTTGTACCCGAAAAGCTCATCCGAAACCTCACCGGTGAGAATCACTCTTAAGTCGGTGTTTTCATGTATGGCCTTGCAAAGAAGGTACATGCCCATGCTGGCCCGGATGGTGGTGATATCATAGGTGCCGAGAAGATAGATGACATGCTCCAGAGAGTTTATCACATCGTCTCTGGTAATAATGACCTCGGTATGATCGGCCTTCAGGTACTCGGCGGTCTGCTTGGCGTATTTGAGGTCAATGGCGTCCTCTCTCATGCCGATGGCAAAGGTCTTAATGGGATGCTCGCTCTTTCTTGCGGCAATGCTGCACACGAGAGAGGAATCCAGCCCTCCGGAAAGGAGGAAGCCCACCTTGGCATCGGCCACGAGGCGCTTTTCCACTCCGGCAATAAGGAGATCCCTGATTTTGGCGCATACGGTGTCAAGCTCCTGATCCCGGAGGCTTTCATCCGGCCTGGCGATATCTGAGTAGCTTACAAATTTGCCGTCTTCATAATAGTGTCCCGGCGGGAACGGGAAAATCTTCCCCTCGGTAAGATCCGTGAGGCACTTGGGCTCGCTGGCAAATACGATGTCATGAGCCTTGGTATAGCCGTAATACAAAGGCCGAATCCCGATGGGATCCCGGGCGGCGATCCACTTGTTATTCTTTGCATCATAAATGACGCAGGCAAACTCGGCGTCCAGCATGGCGAACATTTTTACGCCATACTCCTGGTACATGGGGAGGAGCACCTCGCAGTCGCTGTCGCTCGCAAACTGATAACCCAGCTTTATGAGCTCCTTTTTGATTTTGGCAAAGCCGTAGATCTCGCCGTTGCACACGCAATAGCTTCCCTTGAGCTCAAAGGGCTGCATGCCTTCGGGAGTGAGTCCCATGATGGAAAGCCGCTGAAAGCCCATAAGGCCGTCGCCGGCCTTGATGGCTCTGGCGTCATCCGGGCCCCGGGACACGCTTTTCAGCATGGCTTTTTTCAGCTCTTCAAGATCCAGGGAAGGGCCGCAAACTGAAAATATACAACACATATAGAATCCCTCAAAAATATGGGAATTTGATTCAGCGTCTGACGCCCCGGGTCTGCTTTCCCGGGCAGCGATTCCCCGCGCCTCAAATTCCCAATGCTTTTTCTGCTGTTTCTTCCGCTGCTTATTTCGCTTATCGGAAGAAAACAGACTTTTCCTTGCCGAGCCGGTTTACTTCGCCGGACGGTTTCCCTGCCGCAACGGTTTACTTCACCGAGAACAGCATTTCGCCATAGGACGGGAGCGGCCAGTAATCTCTTGCCACATAGAGCTCGGCCTTGTCAGCGAGACTGCGGAGATCCTGCATCTTCGGAAGAATTTCATCGCGGATAAGCTGGCTTTCCCTGATGATATCCTCGGTGCCGTTAATGCTTTCGGCAGCCTTTTCCAGCTCCTCGGCCTTCATAAAGATGAGATCGGCCAGATTGGAAAGGGTGTCCACAATGGACTTCTCGTACTTGCATTCCAGAGAGCCGTTAAGAGCCTTCTTCTTCTCGGCGGTGCCTGAAAGCTTGTCAGCATAGCCGGAAATTGCCGGGAGAATCATGCGGCGGGCCATCATCAGCTCGGTGTTTACTTCGATCCACACCTGCTTGCAGTAGTTTTCCAGCATGATCTCGCATCTGGAATGGAGCTCGGCTTCGTTAAACACCTTATGAGAGGTCAGCATCTTCACGTTCTTTTCATCCAGGAGGTGCGGCATGCAGTCCGGGGTGGTGGGGTAGTTCAGAAGCTTTCTTACTTCGGTGGCTTCCTTGACCCAGGCAGCGTCATAGCCGTTGCCGTTGAAGATGATTCTCTTATGATCATGAATAGTCTTCTTAATCATGTCATGAAGAGCCTTTTCGAAGTCTTCGGCCTGTTCCAGTCTGTCGGCATAGATCTTAAGAGACTCTGCCACGGCGCTGTTCAGCATCATGTTGGCGCAGGCGATGCTGTTGGAGGAACCCAGGCTGCGGAACTCGAACTTATTCCCGGTAAAGGCGAACGGGGAGGTGCGGTTTCTGTCGGTGGTATCCCGGGCAAAGCGCGGCAGCACGTCAACGCCCAGCTTAATCAGCTTCTTTTCCTTGTCGTGATACGGGGTATCAGACTCAATGGCTTCCAGGATGGCGTTAAGCTCATCCCCCAGGAAGATGGAGATGATGGCCGGAGGAGCCTCGTTGGCGCCCAGTCTGTGGTCGTTGCCGGCAGTGGCTACGGAAAGTCTCAGGAGATCCTGATAGTCATCCACGGCCTTGATTACGGCGCAGAGGAACAGGAGGAACTGCGCGTTTTCAGCCGGAGTGTCGCCGGGGGACAGCAGATTGTGGCCGGTATCCGTGGAGATAGACCAGTTGTTATGCTTGCCGCTGCCGTTGACGCCGGCAAAGGGCTTTTCATGAAGCAGACATACCATGCCGTGACGGGCGGCTACCTTCTGCATGATCTCCATCATGAGCTGATTCTGATCGCAGGCCAGATTGGTGGTGGCATAGATGGGAGCCAGTTCGTGCTGGGCCGGGGACACCTCGTTATGCTCGGTCTTGGCCAGGATGCCCAGCTTCCAGAGCTCCTTGTCCAGGTCGGCCATGAATTCCTTTACCTTGGGCTTAATGACGCCAAAGTAGTGATCGTCCATTTCCTGTCCCTTGGGAGGCTTGGAACCGAACAGAGTTCTGCCGGTGTACTGGAGATCCGGTCTCTTATCGTACATTTCCTTGGAGATGAGGAAGTATTCCTGCTCCGGGCCTACTGAAGTATGAACGTGCTTCACCTGATCGTTGCCGAAGAGCTTCAGAATTCTCAGAGCCTGACGGTTAAGAGCTTCCATGGAACGGAGCAGGGGAGTCTTCTTGTCCAGAGCTTCGCCGCCGTAGGAGCAGAATGCGGTGGGGATGCAGAGAGTCTGATCCTTGATGAAGGCGTAGGAGGTAGGATCCCAAGTGGTGTAGCCTCTGGCCTCGAAGGTGGCTCTGATGCCGCCGGTGGGGAAGGAGGACGCATCAGGTTCGCCCTGAATGAGTTCCTTTCCGGAGAATTCCATGATCACCCCGCCGTCCGGAGAAGGCTCAATGAAGGAATCGTGCTTTTCAGCGGTGATGCCGGTAAGGGGCTGAAACCAGTGGGTGAAGTGAGTGGCGCCGTTTTCCACCGCCCAGTCCCGCATGGCCTTGGCCACGGAATCAGCTAAGCCAACTTCTAATTTGGCACCCACTTCGATGGTCTTTCTGAGTGATGCGTAAACATCGCTGGTAAGAACAGAACGCATAACGCGATCATCGAATACCATACACCCAAAATATTCGGGAACAGTCTCTTTAGTCATAATTAACCTCGTAATTTAGTCCGAAAATTTACAGCCAATACATCCTGAAAATCTTTTATGCCGCCCGTCTGAGCCTCTTACGTTAATGAGGTATACCCCATTAAAAACTTATCGATCTCCGCAGCGCAGTGCCGGCCCTCTGAAATCGCCCATACCACCAGAGACTGGCCGCGGTGCATGTCGCCGGCGGTGAATACTCCGGGAACGGAGGTTTCATAGGAGTTCTCCTGAGTCGCCACGGTATTCCGCTTCGTGAGATCAACGCTGCTGTCATTTGCAACGTAATCCTCGCAGCCCAGGAACCCGGCGGCGATTATGAGAAGATCGCAGGGGATTTCCTTTACGGTGTCGGGAATCTCAGTCAAAGCGCGGTTTTCAAACTTAACCTGCACCGTCTTGATGGCCTTAAGCTTTCCTTCTTCAAGGACGAGCTCCTTTACCGTGGTTTCATAAACCCGGGGATCGGCGCCGAATACCGCGATGGCTTCCTGCTGGCCGTAATCGGTCTTCAAGACCTTCGGCCACTCCGGCCAGGGATTGTCCGGAGCTCTTTCCACCGGGGGCTTAGGCAGCATTTCGAGCTGCACTACGTTCTTGGCTCCCTGTCTTATGCAGGTGCCGAGACAGTCATTTCCGGTGTCGCCGCCGCCCACAATCACCACGTTTAAATCTCTGGCGCTGATAGTCCAGTCCGGGGAGCCGCTTAAGAGATCCCGGGTAGCCGACTTCAGAAAATCCACGGCAAAGTGAATTTCCCGGCAGCTTTCGCGGTTTTCCAGGTTCAGATCTCTGGGCTTCTTGGCGCCGCAGCACAGGGCCACTGCATCAAACTGTTCCTTAAGTTCTGCAAAGGAAATGTCCTTCCCGATATCGCAGCCGGTCTTAAAGGTTACGCCCTCGGCTTCCATAAGCTTCCGGCGCCGTACAATTACCTTCTTGTCCAGCTTCATGTTGGGAATGCCGTACATAAGGAGACCTCCGATCTCGTCCTCCCTCTCAAACACCGTAACTGAGTGTCCGCGGTGATTGAGCTGATCGGCCACGGCAAGTCCGGCAGGGCCGGAGCCCACAACCGCAACCTTCTTGCCGCTTCTGAGAGCGGGAACCCGGGGCTTCATCCAGCCTTCCGAAAACCCCTTCTCAATCAAGAAGAGCTCGTTGTCATGAATAGTCACCGGAGATCCGTTCATGCCGTTAATGCAGGCCTTTTCGCACAGAGCCGGACAGACGCGCCCCGTGAACTCCGGAAAATTGCTGGTCTTAAGAAGCCGGGACAGCGCGTGCTCGTAGTGGCCGCTCCAGATCTCGTCATTCCATTCCGGGATCAGGTTGTGGAGCGGA
Source organism: Succinimonas sp. (assembly GCF_045225735.1). Classification (NCBI taxonomy): domain Bacteria; kingdom Pseudomonadati; phylum Pseudomonadota; class Gammaproteobacteria; order Aeromonadales; family Succinivibrionaceae; genus Succinimonas; species Succinimonas sp. The sequence goes on from NZ_JBGVBR010000023.1 coordinate 25,954, forward strand.
CAGCCGGTTACCATGCCCTTAAGACGGAGAGCTGACTGGCACATGGGGACGCCGCATGCCATGCATCTTCCGGCCTGGCACTTTCTGGCCTCTTCAGAGAGATGCGTATGAAACTCGTTAAAATCCTTGATTCTGGTTTCTGCGGGAACCCATGCGTCCTCGCAGCGCTCAAATTCGAGAAAACCCGTAGCCTTGCCCATATTCGTTACCTTTCTGTATTCCTTGTTTATTCCCTGCCTTGTCCTGCTCAGGCGTTCCTGATCTTCCGCGCCACAGCTTCCGAAGATCCGGAGGCCACATCCTTAAAGGCTTCGTAAACAGCCTGTTCATGACGGATGCCCTGTTCCTCGTACTTGCCGATTAAGGTAAGCATGTTCTTGTAATCAATAGGAATAATCTTCTTGAAGAGGGGAACCCAGGCTTCAAAATCACTTAAGATCTCCGCGGCTCTCTGAGATCCGGTGCTCCTTTCGTAATCCTCCAGAATTTCCCGGAGCTCCTTCTTGTCAGGATCCTTTAACCCGGTCATCTCAATCAAAGACTTGTTGGTTCTCAGGTAAAGACTGTGATTCTGGTCGAGAACGTAGGCAATGCCGCCGCTCATGCCCGCAGCGAAGTTTTTGCCGACTTCGCCTAAGATCACCGCTCTTCCGCCGGTCATGTATTCAAGACCGTGATCGCCGCAGCCCTCGCATACCCCGGTGGCTCCGGAATTTCTTACCATGAACCGTTCGCCGGCGATGCCGCTGATATAGGCTGTGCCTGAGGTGGCGCCGTACAGGGCAACGTTGCCCGCAATGACGTTCTCGAATGCCTCAAATGTTGCCTCCGCAGGAGGTACCACGATAAGCTTGCCGCCGGAGAGGCCCTTGCCGAAGCCGTCATTGGCATCTCCCGTGAGCTTCAGAGTAAGTCCCTTGGGAATAAAGGCCCCGAAGCTCTGGCCGCCGCCGCCGTTCAGGGAGATCTGAATGCTGTCATCATTAAGGGATGTGCCGTACTTTGCAGTTACGCAGGATCCCAGGATGGTGCCCAGACTGCGATCGGTGCTGGAGATCTGCACATCATCGATAACTAACGAGCCTTCCCCGTTCCAGGCATTGAATTTCGGGAGGAAGATCCTTTCGTCCACGGTGTTTTCCAGCTTGAAGTCATAAACCTCCTCAGGGATGAAATGACTCTCCTTGGCGTGAGCGTAGGATCTGTCCAGAATAAGGTTCATATTGACCATCTCGGCTCTCTTGGTGATCTGCTTGTCCTTGATCTTCAGGAGATCGGTTCTGCCCACCATTTCCTCCACGGTTCTGATGCCCAGGGAGGCCATGATTTCCCGGAGCTCTTCGGCAATGAAGGTCATGAAGTTCATGACGTATTCCGGCTTCCCGCTGAAGCGCTTCCGGAGGGTCTCATTCTGACAGGCGATGCCCACCGGACAGGTGTCCTTGTTGCAGACCCGCATCATCATGCAGCCCATGGATACCAGAGGAGCAGTGGCAAAACCGAATTCCTCGGCGCCCAGAAGGGCGGCTATGGCCACATCCCGGCCGCTCATAAGCTTGCCGTCCGCCTCAATGACCACTCTGCCCCGGAGTCCGTTTTCAATAAGGGAGTGGTGCGCTTCCGTAAGACCCAGTTCCCAGGGGAGACCGGCATTGTGAATGGAGCTTGCCGGAGCCGCGCCCGTGCCGCCGTCGTAACCGGATATCAGAATTACCTGAGCTCCGGCCTTGGCCACGCCGCAGGCAATGGTGCCCACGCCGGCTTCCGATACCAGCTTGACGGATATCCGGGCCTTGCGGTTGGCGTTCTTAAGGTCATAAATCAGCTGCGCCAGATCCTCAATGGAATAAATGTCATGGTGCGGCGGAGGAGATATCAATGAAACACCAGGGGTGGAATATCTTCTTTCCGCAATCCACGGGTAAACCTTCTTGCCGGGGAGGTGACCGCCTTCGCCGGGCTTGGCTCCCTGGGCCATCTTGATCTGAATTTCCTCGGCGTTATTCAGGTATTCGCTGGTTACGCCGAATCTGCCTGATGCCACCTGCTTGATCTTGCTGTTCTTTTCCGTGCCGAAGCGGGCCGGATCCTCGCCGCCTTCGCCGGTGTTGGACTTGCCGCCCAGACGGTTCATGGCAATGGCCAGGGTTTCATGAGCTTCCTTGGAGATGGAGCCATAGGACATGGCGCCGGTCTTAAAGCGCTTCACGATCTCGGAAACCGGCTCCACCTCTTCGATGGGGATGGGATGCTCGCTCCTGACGAAATCAATAAGACCTCTCAGGGTATGGGGCTTCTCGTTATCCACAATGGCCGAGTATTCCTTGAACATGGCATAGCTGCCGGCTCTGACCGCGCTTTGCAGGGCTATAATGGTCTGAGGATTGTAGAGGTGATCCTCCTTGTCCTCGCCGCTTCTGAGGCCGTGGAAGCCGGTGCTGTCCAGGCTGGTGTCCACAGAAAGGCCCATGGGGTCAAAGGCATGGTCGTGCCGGAAGAGAATACCCTCGGAAATCTGATCCAAATCAATGCCGCCCACTCTGCTGGTGATGCCGGTAAAGTACTTGTCGATAACGTTCTTTGAAATGCCCACCGCCTCGAAAATCTTGGCTGACTGATAGGACTGCAGGGTGGAAATGCCCATCTTGGCTGCGGTCTTCACAATGCCGTGCAATACTGCGGAGTTGAAATCCTGAATGGCGGTATGGTAATCCTTGTCCAGAATGCCCTTGTCGATAAGCTCGGAAATGCATTCATGGGCCAGGTAAGGATTGATGGCCCGGGCGCCGAAGCCCAGGAGGGTTGCCATCTGATGCACATCCCGGGGTTCGCCGCTTTCCAGGATCAGAGAGACAGCGGTGCGCTTCTTGGTTTCCACGAGATGCTGCTCCACTGCGGAAACGGCCAGAAGAGACGGGATGGGCACATGGTTCTCATCAATTCCGCGGTCAGAAAGGATCACGATGTTCACGCCCTTGCTGCAGAGGCGATCCACATTGACGATGAGCCGGGAGATGGCCTTTTCCAGGGAAGTGTTCTTGTAGTAAAGAATCGATACCACGCCGCTCTTGAAGCCTTCCCGATCCAGAGACTTGATTTTGAGCAAGTCAACGCCGGTGAGAATGGGGTTGTTGATCTGCAGCACCCGGCAGTTTTCCCCGCAGGGCTCCAGGAGATTGCCGTCCGAACCCACATAAACGGAGGTATCGGTAACAATCTCTTCCCGGATGGAATCAATAGGCGGGTTGGTTACCTGGGCAAAGAGCTGCTTAAAGTAGGAAAACAGGAGCTGATGCTTTTCAGACAGCACGGCCAGCGGAATGTCATGTCCCATGGAAGCGGTGGCTTCGGTGGCGTTGGAGGCCATGGGGAGGATCTGCTCCTTCACATCCTCATAGGTGTAGCCGAATACCCGGTACAGGCGATCCCGCATTTCCTGACTGTGGGTGGGGATCTTCTTGTTGGGGATCTTGATTTCGGATAGCTGCAAAAGATTCAGGGACAGCCATTCGCCGTAGGGATACTTCTTAGCGTAGAGCTCCTTGCACTCTTCATCCAGAACCAGACGGCCCTCATTGGTGTTGATAAGCAGGATCTTGCCGGGCTGCAAACGGGACTTCTTAACGATATGAGCCGGATCAATGTCCAGCACGCCGACTTCAGAGGATAAAATCAGCCTGTTGTCATCGGTAATGTAATATCTGGAAGGACGGAGACCGTTGCGATCCAGGGTGGCGCCGGCGATTTCGCCATCGGTGAACAGGATGGCGGCCGGGCCGTCCCAGGGCTCCATCATGGTGGCGTAGTAGTGATAGAAATCCTTCTTCTCATGATCCATGTAGGGATCGTTTTTCCAGGGCTCCGGGATCATCATCATCACGGCCAGGGGAAGAGGCACGCCGTTCATCATAAAGAATTCCAGGGTGTTATCCAGCATGGCGGAATCGGAACCGGAAGCGTGGATTACCGGGAAGGTCTTGTCCGCATATTCGTCCAGCCAGGGGGTATGCAGGGTTTCTTCTCTTGCCAGCATGCGGTCATGGTTGCCGCGGATGGTGTTGATCTCGCCGTTATGGGCAATGAGACGGTACGGATGTGCCCGTTCCCATGACGGGGTGGTATTGGTGGAGAACCGGGAATGCACCATGGCAATGGCGGTTTCGTAATCTCTGCTCTGCAAGTCAGCATAGAAGCGGCGCAGCTGACCTACCAGGAACATGCCCTTGTAAACGATGGTTCTGGAGGACAGGGAGTTAATATAGGTATCCTCGGCGCTTTGTTCAAATTCCCGTCTGCAGACATAAAGCCGGCGGTCGAAATCGATGCCTCTGGCGCAATCCAGGGGTCTTTCAATGAAGCACTGTCCGATGTAGGGCATGCAGTCCAGGGCCTTTTTGCCCAGGATTTCCGGATTGACGGGAACCTCGCGCCAGCCCAGAATCTTTAAGCCGTTCTTTTCGCAGTTCACCTGGAAAAATCTCATGGCCAGGGTTCTTTTTCTGAGATCCTGCGGCAGGAAGAACATGCCGATGCCGTAATCTCCGGCTTCTCCCACGGTGATGCCCGCATCAAGAGCGGCCTTCTTAAAGAAGCTGTGAGATATCTGGAGCAGAATGCCGACACCGTCGCCTACCTCTCCGGCTGCGTCCTTGCCGGCCCGGTGCTCCAGCTTTTCCACGATAGACAGCGCATCATCGAGAGTCCGATATTCTTTTCTGCCGTCTATGTTAACGACCATTCCGATACCGCAGGCGTCATGCTCAGCCGGTAATGCCTGATTCATGCTTCTGCAATAATCGTTTTCGTGTGCATACATGTTGTTAACTCCATTGCGCATATAAGAGCAAAGTTAAATTAAATCTTTCGATAAGGTATTTATTTCGGGATTGTCTGTATCCCGTTTCAGAAACAAAGTTCTTAATAATGTCCTTAACCATGATGTTTACTACGTAATCATGACATTCCTTAAGAACTGTGCTCTTTTCAAATCATCTGCGGGGATTTTAGATCTCCGTCAAACATAAATAAAATACTATAACAACAACATAACGATACCCTGAAGGTATGATAAGCCGGATGCGTGGTGCCTGAAACGCAGTAAACTTCGGTAATTGCGGGGAATTTGCCCTGGGTGATTTACAGGGACATTTGCAGAAACATTTGCCGGGAATTATCAGGGACAGTTACAAGTGACGTTTCCGAAAACCCGCCGCTAAGAGTTCCGTCCCTGCCGAAGGTAGAGATTGCGGGCTCCTGCCGGGGATGTCAGGGAATCTATTTCTGATAACATACCGGAGGCGCCTGCAGCGGGTACAGGCAGTAGACACCGGCATCAGACATCTGAGAATATCCGTTATTCCAGCCTTAAGAGACGGCCATGTGCTTCAGTTTTGTGTAACACGAGGCGGTTTTCGGGGTAAAGGGGCAGCGCCCCTTTAATTATTAACCGGGAAGCGCCACAGGCGTCTTCCCTTCTTAATTATTATTCTGCGGAACCTTGCCCCTTGTACCTGCCGGTATTGATTGCATTGGCTGGCTATGTCAGAGATATGCCATATACCGGACTGCCTGCCGGACCTGGGAGGAGAGTGCGGTAGAATGCTTCTCTGCAACACTGCCCCGTTGCCGCGCTGCCGGAAAATAGACTTCTCCGGCTCCTGTTGTTCCGGTCTCTGCCTCTCAGTCATACTGCTCCTGAAAAACAGGCTTGCGGTAAAAACTGAGTCCGCTGCGAGGGGGAAACGCATAGGGGCTGCATTCTTAATGTCACTGAGAAGCTGCCCCGAGGACAGCGGTGCATTTTGTCATCCTTTAAGCGGAATTTCTGATCAACATGCAATTCCGGGAAAACCTTAATCCCCGGTATGAAGAGTTATGCTCTCCGCTTTTATTCTGAGCCCCGGGAAATTGAAAACCTCATTGTGGTCGCCGGCGTTTTCTGGGAGTGCTGGGCATGATGACGGGCATATGCAAGGGGATAAGGGGAACACGCCCCGGAATGACGAGAGCCCCTTGGAATAACCCGAGCCTGGTCTTTTCTTCCTTGCAGTGATAAACCTCGGTGTCCCTGGTTACCGGCTTTTCTCCTGAACTCTGCCGATATAGTCCCGGAGAGAATGCGATGACGATAGGATACGGTGCCCAAAGGATGTGATATCTAGAGGATGTTATGAAGAGAATGCAAAGAACAGTGAACATAGCAGACAAGTGGCACAGAGACCAAAGAAATAGGCAGTTTATGCCGTTTTTATGGCGTCCGGCCTGACTATTCAGCTGGAGACTGGGTGGTGAGTCAGGGGAAGCTGCGATGGCGTTAGATGGGAGGGCCACTGTTTTAGATTCTTCAAGATGCCGAAAAATGCGTTGGCTTTGAGAACATTCTTCGCTCAAATATGCTCAGAGCAGTGTCAATCGCTGAAATTCGCCACTGTTTGCCCTTGAATGCCAGTTATGTATTGACCATAATTATTTATTACTGTAAAATAAGTCTTAGACTGATTTTTATTCGTTTAAACATCTTTATTGACTTTTTGCCGTTGTTATATTATAGTATGTCTGATGACATATCAGTAAGCGGTGCTGTAGGAGATTACTGAGAATCATGAATACCAAAAAGAGTTTGAGTCGCAAGAAGAAACTGAACGTAAACCGGGAATACAAAGACAGGCTTTTCAAATTCATTTTTGGAAATCCGGTGCATAAGGATTGGTTGCTTTCCCTTTTCAATGCTGTAAACGGATCTTCGTACACAGATCCGGAGGCCATTAAGATAACAACTCTGGAAGATGTTATCTACATGAATATGAAGAATGACGTTTCATTCCTTATTGCCGATACCATGAATTTCTATGAAGCGCAGAGTACCTACAACCCCAACATGCCCATGAGGTTTCTGATTTATGCAGGGATGGTGTATTCTGCTTATGCGGTCAACGCTGAGCCTCGCATCAATATGTATAGTTTGAAGCAGCAGAGGTTTCCGGCTCCGAGACTGGTTTGTTTTTACAACGGCAAAGATGAATATGAAGATGTAACAGAGCTGCATCTTCAGGATGCATTCCCGAAAGACACGAAATCTGATATTGCCATAACTGTCAGGATGATCAACGTAAACTACGGAAAGAATAAGGATCTGTTAAATGCCTGTTTGCCGCTTAGAGATTACTCGCTGTTTGTTCATGGAATGCGGCAAATTCGTGCTCAGAACCCTAAAATGATGATGAAGCGAGTTGTCGGTTTAGCAATTGATACATTACCGGAAGATTCTTTAATTAAGCCGTTTCTATTGGAACATAAGGCGGAGGTGACCAAGATGTGCATCACAGAATATGATGAGGCCAGAACTATGGCGCTGTTTAAGGAGGAAGGCCGGGAGGAAGGCCGGGAGGAAGGCCGGGAGGAAGGCCTTGAGGAAGGTCTTGAGAAAGGCCGTGAGGAAGGTCGTGAGGAAGCAAATGCTAAATTTTCGTTGCTTTTGCAAAAGTTAATTGCCCAGGGAAAGAATGACGATATTCAGCGTATCAGTGTT
>NZ_JBGVBR010000024.1:0-28980 GCF_045225735.1 Succinimonas sp.
TTTATTGGTTCTGTTTGGTATTATTTGTTATGCTGTAAGTCGTAAAAGTGTCACGCTAAATAAATCCGATAACCTTAATAGGGGATGTTTTGAAATTAACTATTATAAAATTCCTGCGGCTGTTTTAACTATTGGGTGTTCGACACTTGTTGTTTATATCTCTCTTCCGCATTTATTAATACCTAGTTTTGGAGAGTTTTTGCAAGATTTTTCTGTTATAACCTCAAATAATCAAAATTTTGATCAGTTGGGTTCATTTAGAAGTCAAGTTTGGCGCTATACTGTTGAATATATAAGGAATGTTAATTATTTAACGGGAACAGGAATAGGAAATTTTTATGATGTTTTTTTTACGAATTCAGAATTGGACAAGGCTTATATTATTGTGAATTTCGCACATAATGAATATTTACATATCTTTGCTACCCAAGGGGTAATCGCTTTTTTAGTTTATATCACGTTTTTTAGCTTATGCATTGTAAGATCCATCAAGTCAATTATAGAAAGTGGTGATTTGTTTTATCAGAGAAGCAAGATTATTTTTTTATTTGTTTTGATTTGTTACATGATTCAAGCTTTTTTTAATTGTAATATTTTCGAGACTTATTTCTACTTTTGGATTTTATTAGGGATTTCTTATATTTATGAAAAATAACTGTTATAAGTTCTCAGTTGTATTTTTAACGTTGAACGCTGAACCATATTTAAGAAATAATTTACAAAATATCGAAAGTCAAACCTTAAAACCTATAGAAGTGTTAGTGATTGATTCAGAGTCTGTTGATAATACAATACATATTGCTAGATAATTTTGGTTGCCTTGATTATAATTATAACAATGGATTCTTATCATGTCAGACATAAAGCCGCTTGTTTCGATATTAATGGCAGTTTATGAACCAAATTTAGATTGGTTCCGAGAACAATTATTATCTCTAAATTCTCAGACTTATCCTCAAATACATTTATATATAATAGATGACTGCTCCCCTACCGTGTCGTTCAAAGATATTAATAATATCGTTACTGAATGCGTAAATAAATTTCAATTTACTATTTTAAGAAATGGCTCAAACATGGGGTCGAACAGAACATTTGAGGCTCTGACTAAATTAGCAGAAGGTCAATACTTTGCATACTGCGACCAAGATGACATTTGGTTACCAAATAAGCTTAGTGTTTTATACAATGCTATTGTAACAAGTGGTGCATTACTTGTGTGTTCCGATATGTATGTCATTGATGCTAATGGAAAAGTAAAGGCTAACACTATAACCAACATTCGTAGACATCATATATTTCATTCAGGAACTAATCTTCTACCTAGATTTTTAGTTTCCAATTTTGTAACGGGATGTACTATGTTAATCAATGCATCAATTGCCAAAGAATCTATTCCATTTTGTCCATATATGGTACATGATCACTATTTGGCTTTTTATAGTTCTATCAAGGGCCCTGTTCTTTCTCTTAAAGATCCATTAATTTATTATAGAATACATGATAAAAATCAAACTCTTGTTATGAACGGGGTTACCGATAAGAAATCATATTATGAAAAACGTATTGTTGTTTCTATCAAAAAATTTCAATGGCTTAAAGATAATATTAATTGTAATGAAATTAATAATTGTTCATATATTTCAAGAGCACTGTCTTGGGGCCTAGCCAGAGATGATTGGTTTCAGAAAAGAGATTTTGCATCTTTTTATAATCTTTGGAAATTTCGTAATATCAAGTTATCGGAAACTCTTTTTGAACTTGTGTCATTAGTTTTGCCAAACTGTATATTTAAATTTTTAATATGGCTTTACAAAAGAAATGTTTTTTAGGTGTTGCCTCTGCAATAGCTATTTAAATAATTTAAGGTAGCAGTAGTAATGAGACAGTCCTTGGTAAAAAATAGTATATTCTATTTCTCTAATACATTCTGCAATATGCTATTTCCTTTCGTTATTAGTATATATGCCGCTAGGGTGCTTCTTCCTGAAAGTATTGGAGAAGTTGCCTATGCACAAAACATTGTTAACTATTTTGCCATTTTAGCTTTTCTTGGTTTGCCAACGTATGGCCTGAGAGAGATTGCTATTGCAAGAAATAATAAAGAAGAATTATCAAGAGTATATTCCGAGTTATTTACAATTAATTTTGTCTCAACAGTTTTTTTTTCATTGCTTTATTATGGTTTGATTATATTCAATGTTTCTTTCCATCATAATCTTTTATTATACTCTATTGTCGGCATAACTGTAATACTTAATGTTTTTAATATATCATGGCTTTATGATGGTTTAGAAGAATTTAAATATGTAGCATTAAGAAATGCAGTTGTTAAATTTATAATTCTAGTTGTTTCGATAATTATTATAAGGGATGAGAATGATATTATCCCATTCGCTATTGTTAATGTTCTAGGCATTGGCGGTAATGGATTGATAAATATCATACATTCAAGAAAATTTATCAGATTTTCTTTTTCTGGTTTAAATCTCAAGAGGCATCTAAGACCAATTCTGTTGCTTGTTATGGTAAATATAGCCATTGAGATATATACAATGATTGATATAACAATGATTGGGTATTATTTACCAAAAGAGCATGTTGCTTTTTATTCATATGCTTCAAAAGTTAATAAAATGATTCTACAAGTAACAAATACCTTTACTTTCGTACTAGTTCCAAGAATATCGTTATATTATAAGGAAGGTAATTTACAAGAATTTAATAATTTATTATTAAAAGGACTGAAAATCATTTTAATATTATCATTCCCATTAATTATTGGTATGCAGTTCACTGCAGAGTTTATTTTTTCATTTTTGTTTGGAGTGGAGTATGTAGCATCGGCATTTGTAGAACAAGTTTTATGTATATTAATATTGATTTCTCCGATTGGGTATCTTTTGGGATCAAGGGTGATGCTTGTATCAAATAATGAAACCAAAATGTTGATTTGTGTCTCAATTGGAGCAGTAATAAATGTAATTTTTAACTTATTGTTAATACCATCTTTATGTGAGATCGGTGCGGCAATTGCTTCAGTAATATCTGAATTTATCATTATGTTGTTTTATGTTTTTTTTGGTAGCCGAATATATAAATTGCGATCTTATAGAAGTACATTAATAAGCACATTTTTAGCTAGTTTTATGTTGTTACTATATCTTTTGATTATTAATTCAATCAGTGATTCGCTAGTTAAAATCTTTTTACAAATTTCCGGTTCTGCTATCGTTTATTATATTGTATTGCTCTTAACTAGAGAACCTATAGTATTGAATTATACTCATATTGTTTATAACCGATTCAGGGGCTGATAAGTTGATTATTAAAATTTTTCAAGCTTTGTTGGTCATTTTATTAAATATTATCTTTGCTTGTTGTTCTTTGTTTTGGAAAAGAAAAAGAACCATAGTGCTTTTCGGTGGATGGTTTGGAAATCAGTATAGAGATAATCCAAGGTTTTTATTTCAATATTTATCGGATAATAAACAAAAACTTGGTCTAGAACATGTGGTTTGGGTTTCTAGAAGTTGTGAAGTAGTAGAATTAATTAATAGTTTAGGTTATGAAGCTTATCTTATGAGCTCAAAACAATCAATTCATTATCATAAATATGCTAAGTATCATATTATATGTCAATCTGTAAATAACATAATCTCTAATAATGGTGATATTCTAGGTTGGTTATCGTATGGTGCAATTAAACTTAATTTGTGGCATGGTTCTGGAGCAGTAAAAAATGTTAATTATTCTATGATAACCAATAAAACCAATTGTAATGTTTCAAAGTATGATGTCCTAAAAATGTGGTTACATGATCATAGTTATTTATTTCGCCAATTTATAGAGAAGGATGGTGGATGGGCTCATTGTTATTACCTTAGTTCATCATCATCTGAAAGTGATCAACTTCAAATGTTTTTTAGAATTTCTCGATTAAAGTGTATTGAATCAAACTTACCAAGAAATTGTATATTGAGCAATTTAACAGATAGAGAGCGTGATATATTCAATCAAGTAAGTAATGACTCTTTTAAAATACTTTATCTACCAACATTTCGTGAAAAATCGAGTAATTTTAACTATAATAACGTTTTTAATGAAATTTATAGTTTTATCAAAGATTATGATTGCTTATGGATACAAAAACCGCATCCAGTGGATAGTGTTAATAATCAATCACTTAGTCAAACTGACCGTTTTTTATGTTTAGATTCTGATTTTGAAATTAATATAATTCTCCCTCTGGCTGATATAATAATTACAGATTATTCATCAGTTGCGGTAGATGCGCTGTTTCATATGATACCCATTATTTTTTATATTCCGGATTATGATGAATATAACACTTTAGATCGGGGTTTTTGTTGTGATTATGAATCTCGGATGTGTGGTTATAAAGCATACAATATTGATGAACTAAAACATTATATTAAATTTATTATGAATAACCCAAATGACTCATTTAATGATCGATATCTTACAGAAAGAAGTAGGTGGTGGGAGCATGATTCAACTATTGATGAGATATGGAAAGATATTATTGAATTTACCAATACTAAGTAACTGTATTTTATGGAGAAAAAATTAATGATAATCGGTTATACGACAGGTGTTTATGATCTTTTTCATATTGGACATTTAAATTTATTAAAAAATGCAAAAGGGATGTGTGATAAACTCATTGTTGGAGTTACTGTAGATGAACTTGTGCAGTACAAAGGAAAAAAAGCTATGATACCTTTTGAGGATCGGATTGAAATAGTACGTTCCTGTAAATTCGTTGATGCTGCAATTCCTCAGTATGATATGGATAAATTAAAAGTATGTAAGGAACTTGGTGCTAATATGCTTTTTGTCGGTGATGATTGGTATGGAACTGATAAGTGGCGTGAATATGAAGTTGATTTTAACAAAGAAGGAATTAGAATTGTTTATTTTCCCTACACCAGGGGCGTTTCAAGTACCAAGATTACTGAAGCGTTAAAACAAATTAGAGGATGGACGAGTGAGGCTAGTATTCTTGCTTCTAATCTATGTCATGATAAATAATGGTGAAATTGAGATGATTGATAAAGATTTTTGTATGAGCTCATTTCTGGCTTTGCGTTATGTAGAAAAGTCAGGTGTCGATTTTTCTTATGGAATTAAATATCGTCATCCTGAAGTACCAAGTGATCTGAATAAAATTTTAGTCAATTCTTCCAGTGATATCAGTGATGCAATTGATACACAGATTATTGAAAAATGTCGTGCTTACAAAAAGATCGGTATACTTCTTTCTGGCGGAATGGATTCAGGTATTCTTGCTTCGTATTTTCCAGGAATTGATGCATACACCTTTAGATTTCTTGGTGGTGATTTCAACTCCGATGAACTAAAACGTGCCGAACGTATTGCGAAAACAAATAACATGATTCTTCATTACGTTGACATCGATTGGAATACTGTAATGGGTAATATTCGACCAGTCATGCTTTCAAAAGGAGGGCCTGTTCATTCAATTGAACCACAGATTTGTCAGGGAGCTCTGCAAGCTAAGGCTGACGGGGTAGATCTTATGATTATTGGAGATGCCAGTGATTATATTTTTGGAGGTATGGATAAACTACTTTCAAGAGATTGGTCTTTTGATGATTTTATAAAAAGATATATTTATGTTGATCCTTTTTTAGTTTTGAAAAGTCCGGTCAGCGTTCAATATTTATTTGATCGATATCGTGATGGTGATAGTATCAACTTTCTTGAAATTATCTGTAAATTGTCTGCTCAAGAGAGTTACGGTTCATATGACAATGCTTTTCGTACGGCAGGTCTTGATTATTTTGACCCCTATGAAAGGTTAAAAATGGCTGAGCCGTTAGACCTTAAAAGAATACGAAATGGTGAATCAAAATATCTAATTCGCGAGTTGTTTAAAATGCGTTATCCTGGGTTTTGTGTTCCTGAAAAGGTACCTATGCCACGACCTGTTGATTTTTATTTTTCAAATTGGAATGGACCATTAAGACCTGAGTTTAGGGATGATATTGATATTAGTCAATTTGATGGAAATCAGCGATGGCTTTTATGGTGTTTGGAACAGTTTTTAAATATGATCGACTGAGATTGTTTTGTTTATCTTGGTAAAATACTTCTGTTTTTTACGGTTTCTGTGTAAGCTTAGATTTGTTGTTTTAGCAAGCGTTCTTAAATAAAGCCGATTTAATCGGCTTTACATATGGCTCCACTTCTTGGAGAATCATTTTTTATGTCATTAGTATGAGTTTTTGTATTTACCCAAACTAACTTTCTGTTCTCAATTGCTCCTAAACAGCATCCCTTCTCTTACTTTTTTTGTAACATCAGCACTCTTCAGTGCCGTAAGCACCGCTGAACCGAAATCGGTTGCGTAAGCCGGGCCTTGAGCGGTAATAAGATGATGCTCCTTGTCAGTTACCACGCCGGCGGCAGCGTTAAGATTTTTGATGCCCTTGGTAGTTCCTGGGTATCCGGTAGCTTCTTCATCAGTGATAATACCCTGATGGGCCAGTACCAATCCGGGAGCAGCGCAGATTGCGGCAATTAGTTTTCCGGAACTTTGCTGTTTTTGAAGAATTTCTTTTACGAGCGCGGATTTCTGACAGTTGAGGGATCCCTGATAGCCGCCGGGAACCACCACAGCATCGAATTCCTCATCCTTTACAGAAGAGAGCAGGCAGGGAGCCTTTATTACAGTACCGTGTGCGCAGGTAATTTCAGTGCTGTTTTTGTCTGAAAGGGCGGCCAGGGTTACCTGAACTCCGCCGCGAGAGAGAATGTCTGACACGGAAATTGTTTCCAGCTCTTCGGCTCCGTCAGCAAGGATGATAAGGGCAGTTGTCATATATGGTTTCCTTCATTGATTTGGAAATGCGAGGTGATCTGTTCTGATTGTACTCATTTTGCAGGATGATGAATTCCCCCGGAGCATTTCCGGTCTCCGTAATGTGATAAAAGGCAGGGAAAGACAGAGAAAGCAACTGACAGAGGAACTCTCAAATAGAGATTTCTGAAGCTGTTCAGCCGTCTTTTGTTTTCGGGCGCTCTTTGAGGGATTAGGGGCTGATTATGTGGTGATTTAGGAAGGCGGTCTCCCGGTTTTTCAGGAAAGCATATAGGTTTTCCGTTACGGGAAGGTGTTTATGGAGTCTCTTCCCAGTTTTCAGGATATATCCCAAAATGTAGTCAAGTTCAGAAGTCCGCTGTTTTTTGAAATCCACTGCCATGGAGGAATAGTTCTCTCCTGTTTTTTCCGCTACTGTAAGAATCAAATCAAAGGCACGGTCAGCGAAAACGGTAAGCCCCAGAGTCTTAAGTACCGGGTATATTTCTGAAAAAATCTCCTGGGCCTCATTTTTGTAGGCCGCGACAATTTCCCGGTTTTTGCATTGATGGAGAGCGGTGAGAGGATTGATGCAGGCGTTAACCAGCAGTTTTTGGATCTGTTCTTCTTCTATGTGGGGAGATATGACGGCTCCTATAGTTCTCGCTAATAATTCTATTTCCGGTACCGGCTTTTGGTGCTCCGGAGAACCGATATAGGTAGTTCCGTTACCCCGGGGATATACAGCACGGCCCTCGTGAACAGCTCCCCGGCTGGTTACCCCCGTCCAGAAGGGATTAGGCAGTATTGTCCGGGCTTCCTCCCAGATTCCCATGCCGTTCATGAGGAGAACCACAGGAATGTGCTCAGGAAGATTTCCCTTGAGACTCTGCAAGACCTTACTGCACTGATTCGCTTTAACAGTTATGACGATGAGATCCTGATCCGCGGCAGCTTCTTTTGGCAATATCATGCCCTGATATGCTTTTTTAACAGCAGTTTTTTCGGAAGAATTTTCAGAATGAAGGGCAGACGGACTTTCCTCCTGGACGTACTCAAAATCATATGATGTTCCCGGAGTATCGGGTGGCAGCCGGGTATCGATAAAAACCGGATTAATGTCATCAGAAAACCTGAGGTCATGAAAAAGCAGCTGTCCGATGCTTCCGGCTCCGATTATTGCAACATTCATTGGCGGCTCCTCTGCTTTTTGGTTACCAGGTTCCAGTCTCTGTGCCTTTTCAGAGATGATTCCTATGTGTAAATGGCGGCGGGGTCATTTCATTCCCTGCTAGTTGTCTCAGCTTAAGTCAGCGTTTCCTTAATCTGTTCCCCGTCATCTGTTTATGGAGGGGCTAAGCAGTTTTTCTGACTTCCGCGCTCTAAATCATGTCAGTGTCTTATCTCACAGATCTCAGAGTCTTAAAGGTGTTTTTGTGCACAGTCCTGTTCATAATCCCGAGTCTTAACAGCTAATTTCAGATATCATACGCCATCGTGATATAATCTTCTATTCGTGAAGAGCATGGAGTTCTCATTGTGCTCTCCCGAAATTTTTTTGATGAACACGATCCGGCATCAGGCATGCTGTTCTTTCTGAACCGGCAGGGATATGTATTATGGATAATGAAGAAAAAAGCTTTGAAGAGCTTCTGGCGCAGATTGAAAGCATTGTAACCGAGATGGAAAGCAAAAAGCTGCCGCTGGATAAGCAGCTTGCTTCATTTGAAGAGGGTACCGCCCTGATCAGAAAATGCCACAGTATTCTTAAAAATGCCGAGGGACGTGTGGAACAGCTTTCCAGACAGGATGTAAATGCCTCGCTTACTGAAGCGCCGGTATCCGATTACAGTCAGGAACACTGATTGAATAACAATAAGAAGAAAAAGAACAAGAGTATAAGGGTAGAGAAACAATGATGACACTTAAGGATGCTCTGTCTTCCTGTCAGAGCCGCGTTAACAGCTTTCTCAGTGACTATATGAAGAATCTGCCTGAGGTATCGCCGGTTTTGCGTGAAGCCATGACGTACGGTGTGCTCCTGGGCGGAAAGCGGGTGCGTCCCTTCCTGGTATACACCACTGCGGAACTTCTGGGCGGCGATCTGAAGGTGGCTGACGCTCCGGCTGCGGCTATTGAGTGCATTCATGCCTACTCTCTTATTCACGACGATCTCCCTGCCATGGACAATGATGAACTCCGCCGGGGGCATCCTACAGTGCATGTGAAGTTTGGGGAGGCTCAGGCTATTCTTGCCGGTGATGCCTTGCAGTCCCAGGCCTTTGAAATTTTGTCGCATGCCAGAATGCCGAATGAGCTCCTCCGGAATCAGGTGGAAATGCTGGCTGTTCTGAGCCGCGGCGCCGGTTATCAGGGCATGTGCGGCGGTCAGGAAATCGATCTGGATTCGGAAGGCCGGCTTATCAGCCAGGAGGAGCTGGAAAAGCTCCACCGCCATAAAACAGGAGCCCTGATTGAAAGCGCGGTGCTTCTGGGCACTCTCTGCGTTCCGGAGGTTTCAGACAAGGCTCGCAGCGCTCTGGTCGCATATTCCCGGGCCATTGGTCTTGCTTTTCAGGTGTGGGATGACGTTCTGGACATTATTTCCGATACGGAAACTCTCGGAAAACCCCAGGGCTCGGATATTGAGGAAAACAAGAGCACCTACCCCAAACTTATGGGGCTTGATAATGCCAAAAAGTATGCTTCCGATTTGGCTGATAAGGCGGTGGCAGCTTTGGATGACGTTCCCGGCAATACGGATCTTTTGAAGCAGTTTGCCCGTTACATTGTTGAAAGGGATCACTGAGCACATGGCAGCTTCAGGAAATAAACAGGGTTCTCTCCTTTCTCAGGTTGATACGCCGGAGGATCTCCGTAAGCTCCCTATGGAAAAGCTTCCCGTTCTGGCAAAGGAGCTTCGGGAGTTTCTTATTAACACCGTGAGCCGCACCAGCGGGCACCTGGCCTCCGGTCTCGGGGTGGTGGAGCTTACCATTGCTCTCCATTATGTGTATAACACCCCCTTCGATCAGATTATCTGGGATGTGGGGCATCAGGCATATCCTCACAAGATTTTGACCGGAAGACGGGATCAGATGTCCAGCATTCGGCAGAAGAACGGTCTCCATCCTTTCCTGTGGCGTCAGGAAAGTCCCTATGACACCTTTTCCACCGGTCATGCCAGCACCTCAATAAGCGAAGCCCTGGGACTCGCTTTGGCAAACAAGGCTTTAAATAACGGCAAAAAGGTCTGTGCGATTATCGGAGACGGCGCTCTTACCGGCGGCGTTTCCTTTGAGGCCATGAATCATGCCGGAGATCTGGGAGCGGATATGCTTCTGGTACTCAATGACAATGAGATGAGCATTTCCGAGAGCGTGGGCAGTCTGGCAAAGCATCTCGCCATGTGGCTTTCCAGTCCCATTTATTCCCGGCTCCTCTCCAGCGGCAAGAGCGTTCTTGAGAACCTGCCATTGGTAAAGGATTTGGCCATTAAGGCTCAGGAGCATCTTAAGGGTATGGTGGTTCCCGGCACCCTGTTTGAGGAGCTGGGGTTCAATTATGTCGGCCCCATTGACGGTCATGACATCTCCGCCCTGATTCCGGTGCTTAAAAATATGAAGGATCTCAAGGGACCTCAGATACTTCATGTGGTAACCAAAAAAGGCAAGGGCTATCAGCCGGCGGAGGAGGATCCCACCAAATATCACGGGGTGCCTCGTTTTGATCCTCCGGTGGGCATTTCCGATGACAGCGATTCCGTGGTATGCCGCCGTTACAGTCATGTGTTTGGAGACTGGCTCATGAAAACGGCCGCATCCGATAAGGCTCTCCGGGCGGTAACGCCGGCCATGTGCGAAGGATCCGGCATGACGGAATTCGCCAGCCGTTTTCCGGGACAGTACTTTGATGTGGCCATTGCGGAGCAGCATGCGGTGCTTTTGGCCAGCGGACTTGCTGCCGGCGGTCTTCGTCCCGTGGTTTGCGTTTATTCCACCTTCCTGCAGCGTGCCTATGATCAGATAATTCATGATGTGGCCATTCAGGATCTCCCCATAGTGATTGCCATAGATCGCGCCGGCATTGTGGGGGCTGACGGGCCCACTCATCAGGGCATGTTTGATATCAGCTACATGAAATCTGTCCCAAATATTACTTTTATGGCTCCTTCCACCCTCCGGGACTTCTGGCTGATGCTGAATACCGCTTACAGTCTGGGACACCCAGCAGCGGTAAGATACCCCCGGGGCTGCGGTATTTCCGAAGGCTTTTCTCCTGATGATAAGTCTCTTATCCCCATAGGCCGGGCGGAGATTCTGCGTCGGGGCCATGAAGTGTGCGTTCTGGGCTGGGGGCCTCTGGTGCAGGAAACCTCCGCCGAATTTGCTAAGAGAGAGCTTTCCTACACGGTAGTCAACATGCGTTTTATAAAGCCGTTTGACAAGGATCTGGTTCTTAATATGGCAGACACCCACCGGGTTATTATCACTCTGGAGGACGGGGTGATTTCCGGAGGCATCGGAGAAGCGGTGGCTGCCTTTATTATGGAAAACGGCCGGCATCCGGTAATTCGCTGTCTGGGCATACCGGACGAGTTTGTGGAGCAGGACAGCCCGGAATCAATTTACCGCCAGTACGGCATGGACGGGAGTTCGGTTGCCGATCTTGCCGAGAGCCTTGATAAAAATCTTATGGGAGATCCCGGCAGGAATATTTTCCGGAGCAGAAGCAGCCGGAAGGTTTCATAGGATTCCGGCTGAGACGGGCTTTTCAGGATATGAGGTCTGCCCTCCGAAAAATTGTTTCCCTGCCAGGCCGCAGTGATTGTGATTATTTTTAATGGAGTGATGATATGCCATCATTTGATATTGTTTCAGAAGTTCCCATGCATGAGGTTCAGAATGCGGTTGATAACGCCAACCGTGAGCTCATGGGGCGTTTTGATTTCAGAAATGTCGATGCCACTTTTACCTTGGTGGAAAAGGACAAAAAGATTCGCCTGGAGGCAGACGGAGATTTTCAGATCCAGCAGATGGACGATATTCTCAGGAACAAGGCCGCTAAAAGAAATATCGATACCGCATCCCTGACATTTGAGACTCCGGAGCAGTCCGGAAAGCGCTGGAGCCAGGATGTCAAGCTCAAGGACGGCATTGACAAGGATATGGCTAAAAAGATCGTCAAGATGATCAAGGACGGCAAATTCAAGGTAACCACGCAGATTATGGACCAGGTGATCAGAGTTACCGGAAAGAAAAAGGATGATCTCCAGCTGGTGATTGCCGAAGTCAGAAAAGCTGAACTGGGGCAGCCGTTCCAGTTTGTTAATTTCAGAGACTGATGCTGTTTTTGCATTATGTTGCCGGTTAAGACAAGTTTTCTGAAAGATGCCAGATAAATTAGCCAAAGAAAGCGGATGGCTGTCTGAATCCTCCGTTATCGGAAAGATTTTTTCCCGGAGAATGCTGATATGCATTGTTCTGGGATTCAGTTCCGGACTTCCGCTTTATCTTCTTATAAATCTTATCAGCGCCTGGCTGCGTTCCAGTTCTGTGGATCTCGAGGATATCGGGATCTTCAGCGCTGTGGCCGGGGTGCCCTATGTTTGGAAATTTCTCTGGGCTCCTCTTCTTGACCGCTATGACATTCTGAGAAGAGGCCGGCGGCGGAGCTGGATGCTCCTTACGCAGGTAATTCTCCTCATTCTGATATCCCTTCTTGGTTTCTTTGATCCGGTAAAGTCCTACACTGCTGTTCTTGTTATCTGCACTCTGATAGCTGTGGCATCGGCAACTCAGGATGTTGCTCTCGATGCCTACCGCCGGGAAATTCTTCCGGACAACGAGCTGGGCCTTGGTAACTCAATGTTTATCAATGCCTACAGAATTGCCGGGATGATCCCCGGGGGACTTTCCCTCATTCTCAGTGATTCGCTCCCTTGGGTGCTGGTCTTTCCTCTGACCGCTTTATTTATGCTTCCGGGGATCATTGCTTCCCTGGTTGTGCGGGAGCCGGCAACGGAACATCTCCCCAGAACGCTTTTGGAATCAGTGGTGCAGCCCTTTGCGGAATTTGTCAGAAGAAAGGGCATTTTGGGAGCTCTGGGGGTCATTGCCTTTATCTTCCTTTATAAATTCGGGGATAACATGGCCACGGCTCAGGCCACCCCCTTCTACATTGACATGGGCTATACCAAGACCCAGATCGGCATGGTAAACAAGGTTGTCGGACTCTGGAGCATGGTTCTCGGCGGTATCGTCGGCGGCATTCTGATGCTCAAAATTGGGATAAACAAGGCCTTGTGGCTGTTTGGCATCGGGCAGATTGTCACTATTCTGGGCTATGTCTTAATTGCTCACGTCTGGAAGCATCCTGATTTCATTCCGGGCATTTTGAACTGGCTGGGCAGTCAGGGTATTTACTCCGGAAGCGTGGAATTTGCCTTCCCCAGTGTCTTTCTGCTGTCTTTGGTGGTGGGAGCGGAGGCTCTGGGCGCTGGGCTGGGGACAGCCTGCTTTGTGGCTTATATGTGCCGGGAAACCAATCGTGCCTATGTGGCCACGCAGCTGGCTCTTTTTACCGCTCTTTCGGCTATACCCAGAACCGTTTGCGTTGCCTTTACCGGATACGCCATTAAGTGGGCCGGCTGGGAAAACTTTTTTATTATCTGCTACGCCCTGGCAATACCGGGAATGGTGATGCTGATATACATTGCCCCGTTCCACAGCAAAGAGAATATCGGGGAATAACAGAGGGATGTATGCGAGACTTTATTGTAAATGCGGAAATTGTAAACAATTTCATATCACCCCTCTGTTTTTTGGGATATATAAAATTTTGAAAGTTTAATAGCTTCCTCTTTTGAGTCAAATCCAGCAGCTCGAACATCAACTTCCCGACTACGCCTTAGCTCAATGAGTCTTTTAGTATTTAATAAGATTTCTTCGGCCCATTCTTGTGCACTTTTGTGTAAGTCGAGAAAAAAACCCAAATCATTACATGGACTTGATTCTCGCGGAATTTCTGTTGAAAAAAACACAGGCAATCCGCAGCACTCAGCTTCAACTCCGACTACAGGAAGCCCTTCATAAAGACTTGGTAGTAAGAAACAATCCATAGCATTATAAAACTGTTCAATATCTTCTCGCATTCCTAAAAACAATACACGGTCACCGATTCCATAACTTTTAATCTTATTTAGCATATCTTCCTCTAGTTCACCGTGACCAACTATGAGAAGTTTAGCTTTGGACTCTTTCTTAGTAATCTCTTTGAATATATCAATGATAAACAAAGTATTCTTTTGTGCGGTTAATCTACCTATATGACCAATGACGATGTTGTCTTCTAATCCAAACTCTCTCCTGCATCTCTCCCGAATTTTTGGTTCAAACTTGTGTTTATCAGTATCAATCACGGTTTTAAATACCATAACCTTGCCAGTATCGAAAATCTTGTTTCCAAACTGCCAACGACCACATACCTCACCATTCGACACGTAGTGCGTAGCAAAACATCTTGAGAATGGCCTCAGAAGATTCTTCAATATATTTTTCTTGTCACTTTTGTGCCCCATCGAGATACTCTCATTAATTCTCACAGGAATTCCACACTGTTTGCCTACAAACATAGCAAAAATATTCATGGTGCTATTATAGCCATGTAAAATTTGGTATTTATTCTCACAAAAAAGAACCTTCATGGCATTCATGTTTTGAAAAATATTTTGATATGGCGGAATCATATAAACTCTTCCTCCCAACGCTTCAATTTCTTCTTTAGGAACCGAATTAGAGTCGGAATCGCATAAGAAATCAAATTGTACTTGGTTTCTATCAATATGACGATAATACTCCATGACAAGTTTTTTCTTTCCACCAGCATGCATCTTTCCTATAACAACAGCTACTCTAATCATTGTTTCTTATATTCCTTCTCTTAGATTTCATAAAATGTTTTCATAAACTTCGCTGTATTCTTGATACCTTCTTCTAAGGTCAATGGATTCAAACTTCCATAAGCTGTCTCATATCTTGTAATATCTAGATAATTCACCGGAACATCGACCTTCCTTGCTTCAGTGTATTTGACTTTAACCGCTATTCCCAATGTCCGTTCTATGGTATCAAGCACTTGCTTTATGCTTGTTCCATAACCACAACCAAGATTAAAAGTATGATGACGATCGGTTCCATTCACTATCGTTTGAATTCCCTTGACAGCATCATCAATGTATATGAAGTCACGAACAACAGATCCATCTCCATAAACCTGTATATCTTCTCCTTTCAGTGCTTTGTACGTGAAAGTAGTTACTGCACCCAACACTCCGTTTGGTCTCTGATAAGGTCCATAAGGATTTGAAAGACGAATAATCCGATAATCTAAACCGTACATATAGTTATAGAGATAAAGTAACCTCTCAATCGTAATTTTCTGTAATCCATATGCAGTGATAGGATTAGTTGGTGTTTTCTCATTAAGCGGACATTCACTTTCTTTTCCGTATACAGTTCCTCCAGATGATATAAAGACGACTTTTTTTACACTCTGCCTCACGCATGCTTCAAATATTTTTGCTGATAGAGTCACATTCTCATTAAGTTCTTCTGATATATGCTGATTCGAAGTAGTTGGCACAGTGGTACTAAGCAGATGATATACAACATCCTGTTTTTTGATTAAATCATCATAATCACAATTAACTGATAATGGTGAGCATTTATAAACCATATTTGGCAAATTTAGAGATTTTATATTTACAAAATACTCTAATTGCTTATCTACTAGTTGTGTTATATTATATTTATCTTTTGATAAGCTTATAGCTAGATTTGTTCCAATAAATCCAGCTCCGCCTAAAATAATTATATTCATCAACTGCATCCTTTGTTTTTACGGTGTTCATCATGGCATCAGCCTCGCATATAGCAACGTTCATGAGCGTGACACTGTCAAGATTTAAATTAATTATCTACAGTGTTATTGAAAAAATTCTCTTCTTGTTCGCACAAATGTTGCTACTCCATTATTTGTAAATTGGCACGGTCGATTATGTTTCAGTGGACTCTACTCGCCAAACCTAGGAATAGGAAGAGCCACTTTTTCATACTCACTTATGTAAGCGTTTTCTTTATCCGTACTATCATCCTTGACTAGACCTAATCATAGTCAAACTGAATATTACAGATAACCAATGTTTATTTGAAAATAATGCTTATGTTATTAGATAAAAAAGGCACTCCCTGATATAATTACAATGGAATCGTTTTATCGTACAATATAGGAAGTGCCATAATGTTACTTTTATCTAAATCTTGCAAGAATATTTTACCATTAATTAGCTATTTTTTTGAACTGTGCCGCAGTTACTGCTATTGCTCTTAACACGGGTTTTACAAAGCGTCCTAAAAAATTGAACCTTGGCTCTTTGTTTGTGTGCTTTTTAAAAGTCTTTCTAATACTGATGATGTTTTTTCATTACATCGTATTCATGAAGAGTATTGTGCTTTAGTTGAACTAAACTGGTGCTGTTTATTCTACATCAGTTTCTTTTTTTGAAGTTTCAAAACCTGATCTTGCTGCCAGCCCGTAATTTCACCTTTTCTTCTGCCGTTTCATCATCTAACCGAGGATTTCGTCAAGTCCCGAGCTTTTTCACGAGCCGCCATTTACACCACATTCCGTTCCCGCAGACAGCGTGTGGACTGTCGAATGCGGAGCTACAAAAAAGTTTGAAAATATAAGGTTTTGGGGGATCTCAGGGGGAGGTAGTGACAACTGCCCAGGAAAAGGCTGAGATTTCAGGGTTAAATTTTGAGGTGACGGTGAAATAAGGGGTTAGGGGTTCTTACAGGCTGTCAATAGCAACCCATTATCTTTCAGGATTGTTACTCATGTTACATATCCCTTTCTAACAAAAACTCTCACTTTATGCTAAACTTTCCCTAACACCGCGAGCCTGGCATGCGGATTTTGTCGTGCCTGTTTTGCGGGATTCATAGTAGTGCCTTGAATCAAGGCATTTTGCTTTCTCATGCATTTTTAATCTCTGGAAAAACCATGATAAATATCAAGAAAGGCTTGGATATTCCTGTCAGCGGTAAACCGGAAATGACCATCAATGTGGGGCAGCCTGTAAAGCATGTGGCCCTTGTTGGGAGCGATTTTCCGGGACTGAGACCTTCAATGCTGGTTGAGGAAGGTGATGTAGTTGAAAAGGGTCAGGTTCTTTTTACCGATAAGAAAAATCCTGGCGTCAAGTACACATCTCCCGTATCCGGCAAGGTGGCAGCCATTAACCGCGGAGACAAAAGAGTATTTCAGTCCCTCGTTATCGAACTGGATCAGTCTGTTACAGGCAGCAAGAAATTTGAGGCATATCCTAATCAGGATTTAACCGCTCTTTCCCGGGTAGTTGTTCAGAATGAACTCGTGGAGTCCGGTCTCTGGACTGCTTTCCGCACCCGTCCCTACAACAAGACTCCCGCTGTTGCCTCTGTTCCCGAGCATATTTTTGTAACTGCCATTGATACCAATCCGCTGGCCTGCGATCCCGCTATTGTGATTTCTTCACATGAGAAGGATTTTAAGGACGGTCTGGAGGTTCTTACCACTCTCACTGACGGCAATGTGTATGTCTGCAAGGGGGAGACCTCCCTGCCGGTATGCAGCGCTGCCAGGGTCAAGGAAGAGGTATTTGTGGGCAAGCATCCTGCAGGACTTCCCGGCACTCATATTCATTTCATTCGTCCGGCATCCGAGCATCACGTCATGTGGCATCTCGGATATCAGGATGTCATCGCCATCGGACGGCTGTTCCGCACCGGCGACATTTACAATGAGAGAATTATCAGCGTTGCCGGCCCTTGCGTGCGCTATCCCCGTCTGGTAAGAACCATCATGGGTGCCTGCGTTTCTGAGCTGTGCGCCAACGAGTTCATCGGAGACAATTTCCGCGTGATCGCCGGTTCCATTCTTAACGGCAACGAAGCCAAGGGGCCTTTTGATTATCTGGGACGCTTCCATCTTCAGGTCAGCGTTATTCCGGAAGGCAACAAGAGAGAATTCCTGGGATGGCTGATGCCCGGAGCCCGGAAGCATTCTGTTACCAGAGCCTATCTGAGCAGCTTCTTCAAGCCGAGACAGTATGACATCAATACTGCGGTAAATGGCGGATCCCGGGCCATGGTGCCTATCAGCAATTACGAGAGGGTAATGCCTCTGGATATGATTGCCACGCAGCTTCTGCGCTCCATTGAAATCGGCGACACTGATGCCGCGGTGCTTCTGGGCGCTATGGAGCTGGCCGAAGAGGATCTGGCGCTCTGTACTTATGTGGATCCCGGCAAGACTGAGTATGGCCGTTTGCTCCGTAAATGTCTTGATAAGATTGAGAAGGAGGGGTAAAAGGTGATTTTAAGTCTTTTGAATAAGGTGGCTCCGCTTTTTGAAAAGGGCGGAAAGCTTGAGAAGCTTTATCCTCTCTACGAGGGCACCTCCACTTTCTTCTACACTCCGGGCGTGGTTACCCACAATACCACCACTCATGTTCGCGACAGCGTTGACCTGAAGCGCATCATGATAATGGTTTTCCTGGCTGTTTTCCCGTGCATGTTCTGGGGCTGGTACAACATCGGCGCTCAGACCATTGCCGCTTTCGGACAGGTGGCTGACGGCGTGACCATGGCTCATCAGAGCTACAGTCTTTTCAGCGCCAACTGGCATTATGCCCTGGTTCAGCTTCTGGGGGGAACCCTTACCGAGGACGCCGGCATTTACAGCAAGATGCTTATAGGAGCGGTGTACTTCCTGCCTATCTATGCGGTGGTTTTTGCGGTAGGCGCCTTCTGGGAAGTATTGTTCTGCATCATCAGAGGACATGAGGTTAACGAAGGCTTCTTTGCCACCTCCATTCTGTTCTCCCTGATTGTTCCGCCCACCATTCCGCTGTGGCAGGCTGCTCTGGGCATTTCCTTCGGCGTGCTTATCGGCAAGGAAGTGTTCGGCGGCACCGGCAGAAACTTCATGAACCCGGCTCTGGTCGGCCGCGCCTTCCTGTTCTTTGCCTATCCCGGCGAAATCACCGGCGACAAGGTATGGGTGCCGGTAGACGGTTTCTCCGGAGCAACTCCGCTTTATGCCCTGGCCAACGGCAGCACTCCCGGTCAGCTGGGCGATCCCGGCGTAACCTGGCTTGATGCTTTCCTGGGCAATATCCCCGGCTGTATCGGCGAGGGCTCCACTCTGGCTATTCTTATCGGCGGCATGGTGCTCGTCCGCATGGGAATTGCTTCCTGGAGAGTGGTTTTCAGCGGTATTCTGGGTGTGGTTATCACTGCCTCCATCTTTAATGCCATCGGTTCCAATACCAATGCCATGTTCGGCCTGAATCCGGTATGGCACCTGGTGCTGGGCGGTTTTGCCTTCGGTATTTTCTTTATGGCTACCGATCCGGTATCCTCCGCATTTACCAAGACCGGCAAATGGCTCTACGGCTTCCTTATCGGAGCCATGGTGGTGCTGGTGCGCGTAGTGAATCCGGCTTATCCGGAAGGCGTGATGCTGGCGATCCTCTTTGCCAACTGCTGGGCTCCGCTGTTTGACTATTTTGTTACTCAGCGCAATATCAACAAGCGTCTCAAGCTTGCTGCCGTTAAGGGAGGTCGGTAATAATGGCTGCTAATAAAGATTCAACCTTAAGGACGTTTACCGTTATCGGCATCCTCTGTCTGGTATGCTCCTTTATGGTCTGCATCGCTGTTGTCACGCTCCAGCCGCTTCAGGCAAAGCAGATTCAGAATGACCGCGAACGCAGCATTCTTGAAGCTGCCGGCATTGGCATTAATGGCGATATCTCCAAGACCTACGCCGAGAATATCGAGGCTCGTCTGGTTAACCTGGCCAACGGCAAGTACGTTCCCAATGACAAGGCTGCTGTAATTGCCGGCAAGGATAAGAACGGCATGGCTTTGATTGACGGCTATAACTTTGTTTCCGCAGCAAGGCTTCCTGATTCTTCAGTGGCCATTGAAGCAGACAAGGATACGGCCAAGATCAGAAACCGCGCCAAGTACATGCCGGTATATCTGGTGAAGAACACCGTTTCCGGCGGCTACAAGAGCGTTATTCTGCCGTTCTACGGTCAGGGACTCTGGGGCACTATGTACGGTTATCTTGCAGTTGCCGGCGACGGCAACACCGTTATGGGAGTCAAGTACTACAGTCATAATGAAACTCCGGGCCTCGGCGGGGAAATCGAAAATCCTAAATTTACCCAGAAGTGGATCGGGAAGAAGCTCTACGATGCTTCCGGCGCTCCGGCTTTTGCCGTGGTGAAGAATGCTTCCGGCGATCATCAGGTTGATGCGCTGTCCGGAGCTACTCTTACCTCAAACGGCGTGACCAATTCGGTTAAATTCTGGACTGATTCCATGGGATACGGTCCGTATCTGCAGAGAATCAAGAAAGGAGGAATTAAATAATGGCGACTGATATGCCTTCTGCCAGAGAAGCCTTTACCCGTCCGCTGCTTCATGAAAATCCTATCATGATCCAGATTCTGGGTATCTGCTCCTCCCTGGCGGTTACTTCCAATATGAAGACTGCTCTGGTAATGGGTCTCGCGGTAATGGTTGTTACTGCGTTCTCCAACCTGATCATTTCTTCAATACGCAAATGGATTCCCAACAGTGTGCGTATTATTGCCCAGATGACAGTAATAGCTTCTCTGGTAATCATAGTTGATCAGCTGCTTAAAGCTTTCTCCTATGATCTTTCCAAGCAGCTTTCCGTGTATGTGGGTCTTATTATCACCAACTGTATCGTAATGGGACGCGCGGAAGCCTTCGCAATGAAGTTCCCTCCGGCTCTTTCCTTCATGGACGGTCTGGGCAACGGCCTGGGTTATGCTCTGGTGCTTTGCGCTGTGGGCTTCGTGCGTGAAGTTTTCGGATCCGGAACCTTCTTCGGTCTTACCATTCTTCCGCTGGTTCAGAATGACGGATGGTATGAATCTAACGGTCTGATGCTGATGCCTCCTTGTGCATTCTTCCTCATCGGACTCTTTATCTGGCTTTCTAATCAGGTGCTCAAGACTCCGACTAAGCACGATTATGATACCAGCCGTAAGGATGCGTCATGATAGAACATTACATTAGTTTGTTTATAAAATCGGTTTTTGTTGAAAACCTTGCATTGAGCTTCTTCCTCGGCATGTGTACTTTCCTTGCGGTTTCCAAAAAGGTAAAGACTGCCATGGGACTTGGTGTGGCTGTAGTGGTGGTGCAGACTCTGGCTGTGCCTCTCAACAACATTGTTTATACCTATGTTCTGAAGCCTAATGCCATACAGCAGGGACTGGATCTCTCCTTCCTGGGCTACATTACCTATATCGGTGTAATTGCGGCCCTGGTGCAGATTCTCGAAATGTTCCTCGATAAATATGTGCCTTCACTGTATTCGGCTCTGGGTATCTTCCTGCCGCTGATTACCGTAAACTGCGCTATTTTCGGCGGTGTGTCCTTCATGGTTCAGCGTGAATATAATTTCACCGAATCTGTTGTATACGGTGTCGGTTCTGGTCTTTCATGGGCTATTGCCGTGGTTCTTCTGGCCGCTATCCGCGAGAAGCTGAAATATGCTCATGCGCCTCAGGGGCTGAACGGACTGGGTCTGGTATTTATCACCGCCGGACTCATGGCATTGGGCTTCATGTCCTTCTCAGGCATTCAGCTGTAAGGAGCATCGATGGAAACTATACTTTTAGGCGTAGCGTTCTTCATCGGAATTATTCTGATACTGGTGGTTCTTATTCTGATCGCCAAACGTATCATGGTTAATTCCGGAGACGTTACCATTGGAATCAATCATGATTCTGAGAAATCAATTAAGGTTCCTGCCGGCGACAAGCTCCTGACCTCCCTTGCCAGCCAGGGCATTTTTGTGCCTTCGGCCTGCGGCGGCGGCGGCGCCTGCGGCCAGTGCAAGGTTAAGGTGCTGAATGGCGGCGGCGATGTGCTTCCCATTGAGTACAGCCATCTCTCCAAGAGGGATATCCGCGATCACTGGCGTCTGGCCTGTCAGGTGGGCGTGCGTCAGGACATGGAAATTGAAGTTCCCGCTGCGGTGCTTGGCGTGCGCAAGTGGCAGTGCACTGTGCTGTCCAACGACAATGTGGCTACCTTCATCAAGGAGCTGCGTCTGGCTATTCCCGAGGGCGAAGAGGTTCCTTTCCGCGCTGGCGGCTATATTCAGATCGAAGCAGAACCCCATACCGTGTACTACAAGGATTTTGATATCCCTGATGAGTACCGCGGCGACTGGGAAAAGTTCCATCTTCTGGATCTGGTGTCCAAGGTAGATACCCACATCACCCGCGCTTATTCCATGGCCTCCTATCCCGGTGAAAAGGGACTGATTATGCTGAACGTGCGTATTGCAACTCCGCCGCTCCGCGATCTCACCCTGCCTCCCGGACAGATGTCCTCCTATATCTGGTCTTTGAAGCCGGGGGATAAGGTTACCATTTCCGGACCGTTTGGCGAGTTCTTTGCCAGAGAAACCGATAATGAGATGGTATTCATCGGCGGCGGCGCTGGTATGGCTCCGATGCGTTCTCATATCTTTGATCAGCTTAAGAGACTTGATTCCAAGCGCAAGATCAGCTTCTGGTACGGCGCCCGTTCTCTCCGCGAGGCTTTCTATGTGGATGAATTTGACGAGCTGGCCAAGGAGCATCCTAACTTCACCTGGCATCTGGCCCTGAGCGATCCGCTTCCTGAGGATAACTGGACCGGTCTTACCGGGTTTATCGCCAACGTGCTTTATGAACAGTATCTTAAGAATCACAAGGCTCCTGAGGACTGTGAATTCTACATGTGCGGACCTCCTATGATGACCAAGTCTGCAGTGGATATGCTCCATAAGTGCGGCGTTGAGGATGACAATATTCTCTTCGATAACTTTGGCGCCTGATCTGATTCAGACAAAGTAACATAACGATAAAGGGGGCTCAGGCTCCCTTTTTTCGTGACAAACTAATGATAATAAAGCCAATAAGAATTGAGGACCTCAAGGCCCTCATGGGGAAGAAAAACAATATCAGCACGGTCAGGAAAAGGGCGGTGCGAAGGAGTCCTGGTTTATTCCTTCCCGTGAGCAAGAATTTCGGTGATGTCCTTCTGAATGGCGTTTTTCTGCTCCTCAGTAAGCAGACTGCCGTCGCTGTTGGTGAGAGAAAAAAAATCATCGGCTCTTTCCCCGGTGGTGGTGATTCTTGCGGCATGCAAGGAAAGCCGGTGCTTTTGGAAGACGCTGCTTATTCTGGCCAGGATGCCGGGGATATCAAGAGTGGAGATCTCCAGTTCCGAGGTACCGTGTTCCCGGTCTTTCAGGAAGGTCACCAGAGTGGGGATCCGAAAAAGTCCCAGACGTTCGGAATGAGCGGTGATTTCCGGCGCTTTGTAATCGGCTGATTGCAATGCTCCGGAAAGGGCTTTCCGGAGAGAGCTCATGCGATCCGCCGGAAGCGGAGCGCCGTCATTCTGGGTGAATGAGAAGGTATCCAGAGCATAATTCTCATTGGTGTTGGAAATGGTGGCGGCCATGATATTGAGCTTTTTGCTGCCCAAAACGGCACAGACCCTGGCAAAGATGCCGTCGGAATCTTTGGTATAGACAAAAAGATCGGTGCATTTGGTGTTTTGATTCTGGGCAAAAAGAATGAGCGGCTCATGGGCTTCATTCCGGTGGGCGATAATGTTGCTGGTGTGCCAGGCAATCTGCTCCGGCTGGTATCTTATGAAATATTCCGGTTTGAAATTTGCCCATATTTTACGAACCAAGGACGGCGAAAGACCGATTTTAACCAGGGGAACAAGAGCTCGCTTCTGGTTTTCCCGGATGTGGAGATTGAGATCCGGAGGATTTTCCAGGCCCTTTCTCATGGCGTCCCGGGCTGAGAAGTAAAGAGTCCGGAACAGGGAATCCTTGTAGCTGTTCCATTCATTGTCATTGGTGGCGTTGATATCGGCCACGGTCATGCAGTAAAGGTAGTTCAGGAAGGTTTCGTCCCCGATTTCGGCGGCGAATTCCGCTACCACATCCGGATCTGAAATATCCCTTCGCTGGGCCACAATTGACATGTAGAGATGCATTCTGACGATCCAGGATACCAGTTTGCTCTCAAATCTGTTGTAGCCGTGCAGCTTGCAGAAATACAGGGCATCCGGAGCTCCCAGAGCGGCGTGGTGTCCGCCGCGGCCCTTGGCGATGTCATGAAAGAGAGCGGCCACGGACAGGAGCTCCGGCTTATCGATTTCGCTGTATACCTGCCGGAACAGGGTAAAGCGGGGATCGGCTTCATAGGCAAAGCGGTAAATGTTTTCCAAAACCCTGATGGTGTGCTCGTCAACGGTATACTGATGGAACATGTCAAACTGCATAAGTCCCCGGATCTCATTCCAGCGGGGGATGTACATGCCCAGAATATGATGCTCGTGCATCAGGGGAAAGGCCACCTTAAGGGACTTGGGATTGGCAACAAGCCTTTTAAAAAGTTCCCGGCATTCCTTCTTTTCCGAAAGGAGGAATCTGATGTGCCGCCGGGCTTCCCTGAGGCTTCTGATGCATTCCACGTAAATGCCGGTAAGCTCGTCATGCTCTGCCAGAGTCAGGAAAAGCTCCAGAATGATTTCCGGTTTTTTGATGAATATGTTGTGATCCAGAACGTCAATGAGACTGCCTCGGAATATAAAGGGCTGACAATGCACTGTGCGCCGGGGGATTTCCGAGCTGAAGAGCCTCATTCTTATGAGCTGGGTAACGATTTTATTGAGCTCATGGACGGTATGCGTGGTCTGGTAGAAGCGCTTCATGAGAACTTCCACCGGAGCATTGCCTTCGCCGGTGTAGCCCAGGTTTTCCGCAATGGCCCGCTGTCTGTCGAAGGTGAGCCGGTTATCCGGTTTGGAAACGGTGAGGTGGAGAGCGAAGCGGAGCCGCCAGAGAAAATCCTGACAGCTGCTGAGTTCGTAGTATTCAATCCGGCTCAGCAGTTTGTTTTTTCTCATGTCCCGGATGGTTTTGATGCCCAGGGCCTTTTCGGCAATCCAGAGCATGGTCTGGATATCTCTGATGCAGCCGGGATTATTTTTAAGATCCGGCTCCAGCATATACACGGTATCCTTATAGTAGTGATACCGATTGTTCTGTTCCGCTATCTTTGCCTTAAAAAATTCCTGCGGGGGCCAGAAGTCCGGTTCCCTGACAGCGGCATTAAGCCTTTCATAGGTGGCGGCATTTCCGGTGACGAGGCGGGTTTCCATAAGATTCGTGGCAACGGTAACATCCTTGCGGCCTTCGCTGATGCATTCCTCTACCGTGCGCACCGCCTGTCCCACATCCAGCTTGAGATCCCATAAAAGCCCGGTCATGGGGGAAATGCGGGACTTAACCTCATCCGGAATGACTTCGGGAGCGACTATAAGAATATCAATATCGGAATGAGGCTGGAGATCGCCCCGGCCATAGCCGCCCACGGCCACCAGCGCCAGTTCCGGAAATTCGTCCAGATGAAACTGCTGCCAGATTTTCCGGAGGAGGAGATCCGTAAATTCCGTGCGGAACTGCACCAGAGCGGCTACCGGAGTTCCCTCAAAAAACAGTTCCGCCATATGCTGAAGCTGATCCTTTATGGCGGCGCGGCCGTTTTCCATGGTTATGGGATCAGCGGGCAGAAAAGCGGCGGCGTTCTTCATAGGTACTCCTGTCAGGAATTATGGATAATGCGATCAAGCCGGCCGGCTTCCTCCTCGCGCCAGGTGAGCACCTCGACGCCGTCTTCGGTAATGAGCAGCGTGTGTTCAAACTGAGCGGAGGGCTGTTTATCCTGAGTGGTGGCGGTCCAGCCGTTTTTGGAGCTGACCTTGCACTTCCATGTTCCGGCATTGATCATGGGTTCAATGGTAAATACCATACCCGGGGTGAGCAGCACATGAAAGTCATTTTCGTAGTGCAGCACCTGAGGATCCTCGTGAAAGCCCTCGCCGATGCCGTGGCCGCAGAAATCCCGGACGATGGAGAAGGGGGTTTTGTCGATAATTTTCTGAATGGTCTTGCCTACAATGGTGAGATCCTTGCCGGGGCCTACGGCGCGGATGGCGGCATAAAGAGCTTCCTGGGTTACCTTGACCAGTTCATGGTTTCTCGGGGTGGTATGTCCTCCCACAACGAACATTTTGCTGGTATCCCCGTGGGCCTTGTCCTTGATTACGGTGACATCGATATTTACGATGTCGCCGCTGTGCAGCTTTCTGGCGCCGGGAATGCCGTGGCAGATTTCCTCATTGACGGAAATGCAGGTGCATTTGGGATAGCCCTGATAGCCGAGACAGGCGGAAATGGCATGCTGGGTGTTTTCAATATAATCCAGCATGATGTTGTCCAGCTCCAGGGTGGTGACGCCCGGCTTCACATAGGGTTCTATCATGGTAAGAACATCTCCGGCCAGCTTGCCGGCAATGCGCATTCTCTCAATAAGCTCCGGTGATTTAATGGTGATATCAGGTTGATTTCTCATGTTCTGCCTCATAATTGCTGTAAATGCCTCAATTATAGCATTTTCGGGGATCGGAGAGATGAGAGAGAAAATCAGAAGGGGTTGAGACGGCGGCGGAGGCCGGAGCTTTCGGCTGAGACAGCGGCATCAGGGGCGGCCCCCTGATCCCGGGCCGAAGCTGTCCTTAATTTCCGGGTTGTGTTTGTGTATTTCATTCGTTATAATGCCGGAGCTCTGCGAGAGTTCGCGGAGTCTTTGTTTATTTGTCTAAAACACACGCCTGATGTCAATGCGAATGCGGGGTGCCTTCGGGTTCCATTCGCAGTCTGGCGGAGGCTTAACCCCTGATAAGGAAATCAAATGTCAAACGTTACCATGAGCGAAATGCTCGATGCCGGTGTTCATTTCGGCCACCAGACCCGTTACTGGAATCCTAAGATGAAGCAGTATATTTACGGCTCCAGAAACGGCGTTCATATCATCAACCTGGACAAGACCGTTGCCTGCCTTGATGATGCCCTTAACTTCCTCGGTTCTGTAGTTGCCAAGAAGGGCAAGGTTCTTTTTGTGGGAACCAAGCGCGCTGCTTCAGACCAGGTTAAGGAAGCTGCTCTTTCCTGCGGTCAGTACTATGTTAACCATCGCTGGCTGGGCGGTCTTCTGACCAACTGGAAGACTGTGCGTCAGTCTATCAGAAAGTTCAAGGATCTGGAGACTCAGGCTACTGACGGCACATTCGACAAGCTCACCAAGAAGGAAGTTCTGCTCCGTACCCGCGAGATCGCCAAGCTTGAGAAGAGCTTCGGCGGCATCAAGGATCTCGGCACCATTCCCGATGCTCTCTTTGTAATTGACGCCGAGGTTGAGCACATTGCCATTGACGAAGCCAACAAGCTGGGCATTCCTGTTGTTGCCGTTGTTGATACCAACTCCAGCCCTGATGGCGTTAACTACGTTATTCCTGGCAATGACGATGCCATTCGTGCTATTGCTCTCTACCTGAAGGCTGTTACCGGCGCTGTTAATGATGCCCGCGAAGCCCTGACCAATGCCCGCGCTGACGAGCAGGCTCAGGAACCGGTTGCTGAACAGGCTGAGTAATACTTACCGGGATCGGAGCCAGTTTCCGATCCCCTGTCTTAATTTTCCAATTAAAGGATAACCAAATGGCTAACATTACCGCTGCTCTCGTAAAGGAGCTCCGTGACCGCACCGGCGCCGGCATGATGGACTGCAAGAAGGCTCTTGTGGCTGCTGACGGCGACATCGAAGTTGCTATTGATAACATGCGCAAGAACGGCCAGGC
Source organism: Succinimonas sp. (assembly GCF_045225735.1). Taxonomy (NCBI): domain Bacteria; kingdom Pseudomonadati; phylum Pseudomonadota; class Gammaproteobacteria; order Aeromonadales; family Succinivibrionaceae; genus Succinimonas; species Succinimonas sp. Next base: position 27,715 of record NZ_JBGVBR010000024.1, read on the forward strand.
CAAGGCTGCCAAGAAGGCCGGCCGCATTGCCGCCGCAGGCGTAATTGCTTACGCTGCGAATGACAGCAAGGCTTTCATTGTTGAAATCAACTGCGAAACCGACTTCGTTGCCAGGGATGCCGGTTTCAATGAATTCTGCAACAATGTTGCCCGCATTGCGCTGGAAAAGAATGTTACCGATGTTGAGGCTCTCAAGAACGAGACCTATACCGGCACTTCCGATACTGTTCAGACCACTCTTACCAATCTGATTGCCAAGATCGGCGAGAACATGTCCGTCCGCCGCGTTGCTTCTCTCGAAGGCTCCAATCTCGGCATTTACATTCACAGCAACAAGCTTATCGGCGTAATCGCTTCTCTTGAAGGCGGCGATGCTCAGCTGTCCCACGACATTGCCATGCATATCTGCGCCAGCGCTCCTCAGTACATCACCAAGGAAGAGGCTCCGCAGGATCAGATCGAGCATGAGCGTCAGATTCAGACTGAGATCACCGAGAAGGAAGAAGCTGAAAATGTTGCCGCAGGAAAGAAGGCCAAGCCGGCTAACGTTCTTGCCAACATTATCGAAGGCCGTATCAACAAGCGTTTCGATGAGCTTTCTCTGGTTACTCAGGACTTTGTCAAGGACGGCACCAAGAAGGTTGGTCAGGTTCTCAAGGAAGGCAATGCCACTGTGAAGACCTTTGTGCGCTTCAAGGTTGGCGAAGGCATTGAGAAGAAGGAAGTTGACTTTGCCGCTGAGGTTGCCGCTCAGGTAGCCGCTGCTCAGGGCAAGTAAGCTCGGGAATTCTCCTGTTTAACAAAGAAAGGCGGGCGACCGCCTTTTTTTGTGTCTGCCGGAACCCCTTTAAAGAGATTCCCTGCTGAATAAATCAGGACAGATCCTCTTCATAGCAGGATCTGAAATTGATGTTGCCGGTACCGGTGATTACGGTATCTGTATCACTGCCGTATTCAGTTTCAACCGGCACGACTTCACAGGCGATTTCCCCGTCAAAGTCCTCAATTATTGTCCGGTTATCAATGTCGCCGAAAGCTTTTTCGTAATCGGGGTTGTGTTTTTCAAGTTCGGCTTTGTATACCACAGCCACAGAACAGGAATCCTGGCAAATGCCGCCCAGAACTTCTCCGGTGTCGGTGCTGATCACAATCTGCGGATCATCCGGGAAATCCAGGTACAGATAGTCCGAAAAACCCAGAACAGACAGATTTTTGCCGTACTCGCAGCGTTCCCAATCCTCTTCGCTTTTAACAAAGTAAGAAGGA
>NZ_JBGVBR010000025.1:0-10254 GCF_045225735.1 Succinimonas sp.
ATTATCCCCGCGGTTGATGGTGATGCGCTCAGATGGGATTTTAACCCTAAGGTCATAGAAAACAGCCATGGTATTTATCTAATAAAATTTATTTAAAAACAAAAATGAAGGCTAGTATCATTGGTACTAACCCCTATATTATACCAAAAATAATAAATAATGAAATAGATAACTCAAAAAAAGTGAAAAAATCTGACGGAAAGCATGTGTTCGCAAAGAACTGAAATCAAGGGTTGGAGAACAGGAAAGACGTGTTATGATGATTGAATAGAAACGATGATTGATTGGGGTGTACTGACCACACTTCAGACAAGGGAAGGGGGCTGATTAGTACCCAAAAGATGGAATTTTACGTTTAAATGTTCCAGCATGCAACATTCTTCAATCAGCCAATCGGCAAGATGCCTCAAATATTACGAATATGAGTCATATGTTATCAGAGGCAAGATCATTTCTGATTGTTCTTCTTTTTTGAATCTTTCGACTTTTGATTCCGGTTTTTATTTCTCCATGAGTTTGCCGGCTGAGAATTACGATTACCGCTTTTATCTTTAGCCTCCGCGCTTTTAGGCTCTTTAGCAGATTTAGGCTCCGGCTTTCTCAGAAAGCTGCCATAAAACTCAATACTTTTCTTAATCGGAACAAGAACGTATGAATATCCGAGATCAAGAGTTTTATCCCATGCCTTTCCGGCAGGATCTGTTATGTACGGATCAACATATTCTTTCTTTAAGGCATAAGGAGCATTTCCGACAGCAGGAACATCGCCTTTATGCGCAAGGATGCCGTAGGTGAACGATACCGCCACGCATACATGCAGCAGGAACATATACGTCATAAGGTAATATTCTTTGCATGCCTGCCGGTATTCCTTTTTCACACTGATATTTTTCAGATCCAGAATAACGGAGTTTACAAACATCAATCCGAAAAAAATAAGAATTGCTTTTGCCAGATCCAGAAAGTACCTTGGCAGAATGTCTGAGATGTTTCCGGTGTAATTCATTTCGAAAAAATGCTCATCGTCTGCTGCAAAGACTGCAAACACCGCAAAAAAAGAAATCAGTGTAAAGAGCTTGTTTCGGGTGGCTGAAATGCTGTTCAGGATTCTGCTCGAATACAACCCGAGAATGCGGGCGGATTCATCGTTTATGCATCCTGAGCACGAATCTGAAAAATACTGTCCCGCATTCGGGTCATCTATGGATTTCTTGTGCGCAGCAATATATGCGAAAGCTCTCTGAAAAGCAGGAAACTTTTCCAGTTTCTCAAGTTCGTTTTTGAAAAACTCCTTGCCGGTCTGGGTCTCAGGCTGAGATTTAATGTATTCGATCTCTTCAGCAAAAAGGTCGTCATAAAGGTTGCAGGTCATGAAGAGTTCGGCGGGAGTCCCGAAGGAAAGAACCCGGTATTCTTTGTCATGACCTTTAACCGAGAATGTCAAATCAGCAGTTTCAACAGTTCCGGAATATTCCAGAAGAGCGATGTCCGGTTCCGGAAAAGACTTTCCGGCAAAAGAAAAGTCTGCATATTTAACAAATTTCTCAAAGCTTCCCTTTCCGGAAATATACTGATTCAGAAGTCTGCCTTCCTCTGTCGATTCCAATTCCGGAACTGAACATTTTCCTTTTGAATCAGCATAGCCTGTGACAGTTAGATAATGAGTCATAATGCCAGTGCCATTGCATTTTCTGCATTTGACTTTCTTCTTTCCGGAACATCTTGAACACCTGACATCACCGCTGCCGTGACAATCTAAACAGGTGTGATATTCCGTTCTTCCGCCAAAAATGCTTCCATCTTTGGCTGGAACCGAGTAGGCGAAACTTCCTCTTCCGTTGCAATGGGGACAGGTCTTTTTTCCGCTTCCTCTGCAACTGGAACACTTCACCTTCTTTTTGCCTTTGCATTCCGGACATGCTTTAATGCAGGACAAACAGACAGTCGCTGTGACAGCCCGCTCTCTGAAGGTACCGATATCAGAGATTTCTTTTCCCTTTTCATAAGAGACATTCAATTTTTCAAATGCTATTTCAAGCATATTCTGAGAATTTGAAAACTCACGTATGCAACGGTCTCTCTCTGATTCGAATTCTTTCGCATCAACTGCTACAGAACCGGAAGGTGCTTTGTCGCCGACATTAATTTTCACAGAAGACGCGTCTGCATAAAAACGCCATTCTGACAAATGCCTGAGCTTTGTCTCAGATGTGCCGTGTTTTACAACTGTTACATCTTCCGCGCTGGCATGGTTGCCAGCGACCAGAGCGCGCATCAGGTCTAAAAGCGCAAGCTCAGACTTGTTTTCAATCATCGTTCTTTCTGTTCTCATTTCGTGATATTAAGCAGATGATTTGCTTCATTATCATATTCCGTCAGGCATTCGAACTGTCTGTATTTCTATCATTTCTGAAAAGGTTAAGTTTTACAGACCTCAGAAAAAAAATTCAAAATATAAGGAAAGCAGCCATTAGTTTATCAGAGCTTCGGGATTTTTTCATTATCAGGGACTGATTATAATAGCCAGACAGCTCGTTCATGAGAATAATAACTGTTAATGAAAATACCACAAGGGGAAAATACCCCAAGGAGGCGGAGTTCAAGAAGGTTTGCGACGATCCTGGCTGCCGGAAGATCCCGTCCGCGTCCATATCCACGAAAAACCCTCCCCGGACTATCAGGCATAAGGCGCGCGTGAACTTCGCCCTAATGATTTTCTGCCGGCGCCGATAACAGATCCCAAACTTTGGAGCTATTTTCTTCAAGAGAGCCGAAAGGTTCCGCTAAATCGTCTTATGCCGGCATCGCTGCCGCTAGCGGCTGGAATACCGGCTGACAGCGGCGCTTTTCAGGAATTCAGCGCCTAATAGCAGATCGGCGCTCAAGGAGGGAATCAGACGGGGGAGGATCTTTTCATTTCCAATCCTTCAGGCCGCAATCCTTTAACAGAGCCTCCCTGACTTTCCGCGAGGCGAACTCCAGGGTTTCTTTCATTGACTTGAACCGCCTGAAATACCGGAAACGGGTCAGGCAACCGCCGTCGGAGCATTCAACGGGGAACTCTCCGTCAGTGATGTCATTCAGGAATCCGGAGCATTCTTCCCGGAAATCCTCCGAGTTTGAAAAGAACCCGCCGGTTCCCAGAAACTCGCGGGCCTGGTCTTTGCTGTCAGAATTAAACATGTAACTTTCTCGCTATTCTTAATCAGTTATTTCAGATGCCGTTAATCTTCGCTTCTTCAGCAATCAGTATACACATCATGATATCTTAAAAACACCGCTCTCTATTTCTTTATAAATTTTTACGAACTCATCCATATTCGACAAGGTAAAATACTTTTCCGCATTAGTTGATTTATCTTGCACAGAAAATTGAATTAAAACATATTTTTCAAGAATATCAATATGTATCTTACCTACATCATATTTTTGTGATAAACCAGTATTATAATAACAATCATATGAATATATAGATAAATAGTACCCGCGCTTTGAATAATGAGACATTGTACATAATTCTATGCATGAATGGTACGACAATTCATCCCATGAACTCAGATTAATCTGATTAAAAGCCTTTATTAAAAAATCTATAACATCATGCGTGATGGCAATCTGAAATCTGTCATACTCAGGATTAAAAGACTCATCATCGGGATCAAAATTTTCATCGTTAGGATCATAATCATAATCAAGATGCACTAGCTCATTAGTCTTAATGAGATTCCGAAAAAAGAGTTCCGCCTTTTCCTTCAGTTCTTCCTTGGTGCAGTTCTTTCCCGCTATCTCAAAGAGACCTAACCCTGATTCGTCCATGGCCGCCTCTTCTCTTCATCAATCTTGCATTGTGAGAATTTCTGCTTCATGTTTGTAATTATCAGGCATAATCATTTTTAATCGTTATGCATTTCAGTAAATATTATGCATTATCCGGAATTTTCTCACATTCTGAATATGTGCCATTTTTTACCTCATTATAGATTTGAATAAAATTGTTAACATTATCTAATAAAATACATTTTCCTTCAAAATTTATATTTGTGAATACATTAAAAATTATTCTAACTTCCCTCACGCTTGTAAAGTATTCTATCCAAATATCTGATATGCAAAATTTGTTTGTGACGCAAAGTTTTTTATTAATTCCATTACAGCACAGTTCAATGCCATTATAAGTATGCGCAAAGCTTCTATACGAATAATATTCAATATAATTCCATGTACTCAGGTCAAGCTGACCGCAGATATTTACAAAGAAATCTATCGCCTCCTGGGAAATCGGAACTTGAAAAGGCACCTCGTCGGGGTCATAACTTCCCTTTTCCTTAGGAACAAACTCATTTGTCTTAATGAGATTCCGGAGAAAGTTTTCCACATTTTCCTTCAGTTCTTCCTTGCTGTAGTTCTTATCCGCTATATCAAAGTATGCTAACTCATATTTTAAGTCAAGTTCGTCCATACGAACCTCGTTATTCTTCAGTTTTAGAATTCTTTAATCCATAATTCGGTCATTCTTCATAAATATTTTCAGAGAATTATGTTCACTCAATAACTGAGTATCCATCTTCTTTAAAAATCCTTCCCTGAATATCTGACATAGGCAAATTACATGAACGCCTCTCCGCAATAGCAGTTGCAGCTGCAAGAAAGATGACTTTAACGCACTGACACCGCATCTATAAGAAGCATCACCCGACCTCTTGCCGGTTCGGAAGCACGAAAAAGAGAAATCCGGTCAGCCCTGATTTTACCGTTTTCTGATCCACCTAACCGCCTGCAATCAAACTGATTTCAGTTACCTATTTACGTTTTTCATATAGATAGTATACGCTTTCTCAAGCAAAAAAATCAAGCGTTTTTCCGATAAGATCCAAAATCACAGAATATCGCCGCAATGAATTTTGAAGCACTTTTATGCAGAGCCTGCAACCTTTATAGAAACAGGCCCGGAAAATGAATTAAAGTCAAGGATTCTCAGACATAATTTGCCCCTTGCAGATGTTTTACATCTTTCCGCTTTCTTACATGCGAGAACTCTGTCTGAGAGAGCCCCCGGTACGGCATTTGAGCAGGAAATTGGAGTATGTGCCGGATAAAGAATTGACGGAAGTGGAAAGAGCATGACTGACAATAATTGACACCTGCAGCGGCTGAGGAACAGAGTACCGAAATCGCTATCGTGGATGAACGCACAATCCGCGACAAAATATATGAAGTGCGCGGCGTGAAGGTTATGCTGGATTTTGAATTGGCAGAAATCTACGGATATGAAACCAAGAACTTTAATCGCCAGGTAAAGAATAATGCAGTCCGGTTTGAAGGCGATGAGTTCATGTTCCGGCTGACAAAGGAGGAATTCCATGAAATCTTGAGGTGCAAAAATTTCACCTCAAGTTGGGGCGGCAATCGCTGTCTCCCCTATGCCTTCACAGAACAGGGTGTATATATGAGTCCAGTATATAAGCTCCAAATTCGCCCCCCTGCACCCTACCCACGATCTTCAAAATTTCCAAACTCATACTGATTTTTGAAAATTTAGACTCAGATTTCTCAGATGAAGAAGAATACTCTGCCGAAGTCCCGGCGGCATTCCGTGCCATGCCTGCCACATTGCGTAATTGCGGATAGTCCATATGATTATAAACCCCCAGCTCTTCGAGGGTGTTGTCGCGGCTCCGAAGTTTACGGATCTGAAAATAATGCCAGAGCCAGTGCCATTAAAGGCATGGAAGCAGCCTTGAAATTGAAAAGCGCATTCCCTGCTTAAGATAAGATTCCGCAAGGCTATCTCTTACCGCCTGACGACGCGCCCGGGAATTTCCCCCTGCCTTTGATATCCATGCGGGCATAAAAAAGCGCCCCCTCCGCTTTGGAAGAGACGCCGATTGCTGTGATTCCCGGAATTATTCCGGTCTCAGACCGATTACGATGTGATGGTCATCGCTGCTTCTGGTCTTGATGGTCTGCAGGGTATAAGGCTTCTGTTTGCCTTCCCTGAGCCTTCTGAAGGAAACATCCTTCGTCTCCTCCTGACTTATCCAGCGAATCAGGCTTGTTCTGCTGAGCACTTCCCGGATCTTTTCCCGATCCTCCTCGCAGACATCCTCCAGAAGCCGTTCCACAGCCTCTCCGAAGAAATCAGAGCCGCCGGGACGGATCTCCAGATCGCCGTTCTTGCCGCTGAAGAATTCCAGGTAGTGAGCCGTAACCACATCCACATAGAAGATGCTCTCGAAATCGCTGGTAAGGGCATTGGAGATGCTCATGTACGTTCTCCTGACGGCCGGAGCTATCTCCACGCTCTCTTTGCCCCGCTCAATCAGGAAGCTGTCAAACTGCTCCTGAGGCACCGGCTTCGAGAAGTAATAGCCCTGCACGTAGTCGCAGCCCATGGCTTTAAGCACCAGGTACTGCTCCTCGGTTTCCACGCCTTCAGCCACCACCGGCACATGGAGATAATCGGCAATATCGATGATAAGCTCAATCATCCGGACGTCTCTGGTCTCACCGAAGGCGCTCCGCACAAAGCTCATATCCAGCTTCAGCACGTCAATGGGCAGCTTGGACAGGAGGCCCAGAGATGAATACCCCGTGCCGAAATCGTCCATCTCAATACGGAAGCCCATGCCCATGCCGCGGAGTTCCCGGGCGGCGGAGATAACCTGCTCGGAATCTTCGGTATAAGCGGACTCCGTGATTTCCAGCATCATATCCTCCGGGTTCAGCCCGAATTCATCCAGAATCTCCTTAAAGATGTTCTTTAAGTCAGGAGTCAGCATATCAATGCGGGAAACATTCACCGATACGGGCACGGAATAGCCGAAGCGATCCTTCCAGTCTCTGATGCGGGCGGCAGTCTGGCGCCAGACGAACCTGTCGAGATCCAGAATAAGGCCGTTATCCTCCAGAAGCGGGATAAACACCATGGGGCTTATCATGCCGAGCTCAGGATGATTCCAGCGCACCAGGGCCTCGGCGCTGGAGAGCACGGGCTTATCAGGTCTGATATCAAACTTGGGCTGCAGGTGTACCGTAAACCGATCGTTTTCCAGTGAAGGACGGAAATCATCCAGAAGCCGCTCCCGGTAAAGCTCGGCCTCGTGCATTTTGGTATCGTAAATACCCACAGCTTTCCGGTGCCCGCTCTTAACGGAGTTTGCGGCGATCCGGGCATAATCGAAGCGCCGCTCGATCTCCAGCGACTTGTCCACCTGAGAGTAAACGCCAAGACGCAGCCGTACTCTGTTCACCGAGGAATCCTCTTCGCTCAGCCCTTCGGAAACCTGGGTCAGAATATCTTCATAATCATCCCGGTGCGGGCAGTAAATGAGGAAGACATCTCCGCTGCGGCGGCAGCTGACACCGCCGATATTGCGGGAAACCGACCGCACGCTTTTGCCGATATTGGCGAGGATGCCGTCGCAGTACTGCCTGCCATAACGCTCGTTCAGCATATGGAAATGGTTGATGTCAATAACAATGGCATCCATCAGCATATCCGTGTAATGCCGGTCATACAGTCTGACATAGTTCATGAAGTAGCTCAGGTTGTAGAGGCCGGTAATGGGATCCCGCTCTGTGGATTCGATGATATTGCGCTTCTCGGAGAGTTCCATGCAGCGATGCACTCTGGCCTGAACAATTTCGCAGGAAGGATAGGGTTTCGGGATGAAATCCATGGCCCCGGCTTTAAGGCAGTCCACCTCGGAGTTCTGGTCAGCGGTCATTACAATAACGGGAATGCCCGCAAACTCGGCTTCCTCCTTCATCACCCGGAGCACCTCCATGCCTCCGATGCGGGGCATGTTGAGATCCAGGAGAACAATGGCAATTTCTCCCTTGCGCTCCTTGAGATGCTCCAGAGCCTCGGCGCCGTCCGATGCATACAGAAGGTCATAATCCTCTTCCTGAAGCATATTGCCCAGCAGCATGAGGTTGATGTCCTCGTCTTCGGCAATCAGGATATACTTCTTCTCGCTGGGAAGCTTATCCCCGTTCAGCGCCGGGATTGCGGGACTGGCCGCCTGTTCGGCATCCTCTCTGGTTATGGATCCCAGACTCTTAAGGAGCTTCTTTTCTTCATACATCAGGTTGTCAGCGCGTTCGAAGACGCTGTGGAAGCTCGAGTCTTCTCCCGGAACGTAATCGGAAACGCCGCCGGAAATCACCACGCCGCCCTTCCCGATATGCTCCACGGAGCGGTCATGCAGGGTCAGCACCAGCTCCTTCCGGATGACATAATCCCGGCCGGTGAGCACGACCACGAATTCATCGCCGCCGGTGCGGAATACCGGGCTGTGCTGGAAAATATCGCAGATCATCACAAAGGCATCGCGGATGTAGGCATCGCCGGCAGCGTGCCCCTGGGTGTCGTTGATCATCTTAAGACCGTTCACATCGCAGACGACAATGGCAAAATTCCTGGCCTGCCCTTCTGTTATCGCAGTATCGATTTCATGCTCCTTCATCAGGAAGGCATGCTTGCTTTTGGCGCCGGTCATGGGATCCTTAAAGGCAGTTTCCTTCGCCTTGTCGCGTTCCTCCACCGCCTTTTTCTCCCACTTCTCCATGGACAGATGATTGATAAGCATCGCCATGAGAGCCAGCGCAAACAGAACCGAAATTATCAGGGTATTGGTCACGTCAACCCGGTTAAGCTCGTCAATCTGCCCTTGAATAAAGGTATCCTCATCCAGAGACTGGACATCTTTGTCTGCCGTGCCGCGGTAATACTGCTGAATGGTGTTAATTGAGTCGCTGGTGGATTGCTGTCCCACGCGTCCCGACCAGATCAGCGCCATGAATACCACCAGAGCCAGGAGCGAAATCCAGACAATAATGGCTTTGCCGAACCGCCGGGACTGATCGTTCTTGATGATCCAGCGGAAATAGAAGAATCCCAGCACCGTCCACACCATGAGGAGAACATAGGTCTCCGTCTCCAGGAGGCCCTCGCCGAAGAGGTGCGGGAACATGAGATAGACTCCGAAGATCATCATGACCACAAAGCCGATGCCGCCGGTGATCATTTCCCGGGGACTTTTCAGCTTCCTTGCGGTTTTGTAGGTGGCGGCGGAAACAAAGCCATACAGCATGGTGGCGCCGAGAGTGGTCACATCCACGATCCAGCCAATGGCGGTACGGCCAGCAAAAGCCATGGGAATGCTCAGAGCCGCCACCAGCAGCATGGCATTGGCCGGAAGCTGCTTGTTATTCAGCTGCGCAAAGGAGCTCGGAAGAATATCATCCCGGGCGGCGGCATAAAACAGTCTGCTGAGAGAACGGAGATTGCCGATAAGGCTGGTCAGCACCAGGGACAGCAGCGAGGCCATGAGCACCGCCACACCGAAATCTCCCAGATAATGATGCGCCGCATAGAAAGGAGGCAGCCCTTCGATGCCGGAGTAACGGCCGAGATTGCTGATGTAGTCAAGCCAGCTTGAGCAGTCCGCCGGATACGCCGTGATGCTGAGCAGCGTAACAGCAATGTAGAGAGCTGCGGATACCAGCACTGAAGAGACCAGGATGCGATAAAGCTTATCCTTTTTGAAATTAAACTCCTCTATGGAATGGGTGATGCTTTCAAAACCGATGAACGCCCAGGGGGAAATAAACGCTATGCGCATTACCTGGGACAAGGTGTCCTTGTCAGGAATAAACCCCGGACTCATGCCGCTCAGGTCTTTGCCCCATAACGCCGCGCCGCAGCAAAGAGCAATGCCGCCCACAAAAATGCCCGCCATGGCAGTGGTGACATGCATGACGATTTTTCTGCTGCGGATGCACACGAATACCACGGCCAGAACGGCAGCGATGGTCAGCAGCACTTCCATGAAGTAAACATCATAGCCAAACAGCGTAAACAGGTGTCCGGTTTTAAACACATCGCCGATAAAAAACCGGGAAAACAGCGGCAGGCTGGTGGCATTGGCCCAGAATATGGAAATGTAGGTCAGGCTGAGGAACCAGAACATCAGAAAAGCGAGGTCATAGCCATAGACCTCCTTGGTGTAGGTATAGATGCCTCCCGCGCGGGGATAATGGCTGGCCATGAAGAAAAAGTTCCGGCACATGAGGAGCATGAGAACAGTGCCGGCAAGAATGCCCAGAATGGTGCCCAATGGCCCAGCCTGACTGAGGTAGGTGTTACTGGTAACAACAAGGGAGCCCCACCCCACTGCGGTTCCCACCGACAGGGCCCATGCCGCCGCCGGAGAAAGATGTGGCTGCAAACCTATTTGATGCTTCTCTTCG
>NZ_JBGVBR010000026.1:0-12923 GCF_045225735.1 Succinimonas sp.
GAATAGAGGGCAGAGAAGAGGGCAGAGAAGAGGGCAGAGAAGAGGGCAGAAGGGAAGGTGAGGAAAAAACAGTTGTCTGTTTTTACAAAAAGGGTTTAATCCCAAGGGATGAGGCATCAGCAACACTCGGCGTAACGGATCAGGAATTTGAAATATTGCTGCAAAAATATTGCTGACAGTATTTCCGCTGTCTTTATTGTTCTGAAAGTGTTTCGGTTTTACGTTTTCAGCCGTTCATAGAGCCGGTAATGAGTGTTGCGGTAACAGGAGATGAAGACGATGGATCTTTCAATCAGAACCTCGGAAGAATTTCATGACTATCTTGAGAGGGAATGCCAGAATGCTGCTGAACAGGGCAGAATAGAGGGCAGAGAAGAGGGCGAGAAAATAGGCGAGGCAAGGGGTAAGATAAGCGCTGTTCTAGACTTGTACATAGCAGGCTTTATCGCAAGAGATGTGGCATCAGCGCAACTCGGCGTAACGGATCAGGAATTTGAAACATTACTGCAAAGCCGTAGCTAACAGTATTTTTTGCTGACTTTTCCCGCTTACGATGACAGCACGGTATTCGGAGGTGATTTCCGATGCCGGCACTGTTTTTTTTTCTGAAAGTTCTCCCCGGTGTATACGGACAGGTCAGAGACTTTTTCTGTTCCAAAGGAGCTGTTTTATCCCCTGTCAGAGCTTGCGTGGCGTTCTTCCTTTTATATTTCTCCTTCCTGAACACCTCATTCACCCTGCTGTTCTCCTCACTGCCATCAGCCGCATTCCGGTCAGGCTCCCGGCGTTATCTCCGGTTCCGGTTTTTGCGTCCTGGAGAATGGTTTTGCCGGCCCGTGTTCCGGATATCCCGCTTTTGCCAAAGAAATATCCCGTGAATTCCGGTTCTCTATGTATAATTGATTTATCAATGACGAATATTTGTCTGAATTCCTTTATTTTTCCCCATTCTGTTCGTACGGAGAATCGCTGAACGTGTTTGACATGATGTGGATCTATGATCCGTCCGCCTGGCTTGGACTCCTCACCCTGGTGGTGCTGGAGATAGTCCTGGGCATCGATAATCTGGTGTTTATCGCAGTGCTGGCTTCCAAGCTTCCCTTGAAAATGCAGGACAAGGCCCGTTATGTCGGACTGGGAATGGCTCTTCTGGTAAGACTGCTCCTCATCTCCTGCATTTCCTGGATTGTCACCCTGACAGAACCCCTGGCGGAGCTTTTCGGGGTGGAGTTTTCCGCGCGGGACATCATTATGCTGGCGGGAGGCGCCTTTCTTCTTTACAAGGCCACGGCGGAGCTTCATGACAAGCTGGAGGGGCAGGAGGAACGGGTTTCCGAATCTAAGGCGGCCACTCATGCCTTCGGTCTGGTGGTCATGCAGATCGTGGTTTTGGATGCGGTGTTCTCCCTGGATTCCGTGATCACCGCCGTGGGCATGTGCGAGCATGTGTTTATCATGATGTTTGCCGTGATTATCGCCATGATCATCATGGTCTGGAGCTCCCGGCCGCTGACGCTTTTTGTGAGCCGGCATCCCACCCTGGTGATCCTCTGTCTCAGCTTCCTCCTCATGATCGGCTTTTCTCTTCTGGCGGAGGGCCTTCATATTCACGTGCCCAAGACCTACCTCTATGTGGCCATCGGGTTTTCCATCCTTATCGAAATCTTCAACCAGATCGCCCGGAAAAACAGTCTCCGGCTCAGCTCCAACATTAAGAACAGCCGGGAGCTGGCGGCGTCTCTGGTGCTCCGGATCCTGGGATCCCGGAACGACAGTCAGGTGCAGTCCATCAAGGAATCCATCGTGGCGCCCCCGGAGGCGGTGTTCGATTCCGCCGAAAAGGACATGGTTTCCCGGGTGCTGCAGCTTTCCAATCAGCCGGTACGCTCCATTATGACCGCCCGCCGCGATGTGGTGATGGTGGATATCTCCCAGAGCCGGGATGACATCATGAAGGCTCTGGCCGACAGCCCCTACAGCCATCTTGTGGCCTACCGGGACGGCAACCGGGACGCCCCCATCGGCATTATCAACAAGTCCGAGGTGCTGACCCAGGAGGTTATTGCCGGCCGGGACGGCATCGATTTCGGGAAGCTGGTGAAGCAGCCCCTCATGATCCCGGAAACCGTCAGCGTGCTCAAGGCGCTGCAGGAGGCGAAGAGCTCCAAGATCTACAACGTGCTGGTGCTGGACGAATTCGGCAACTACGAGGGTTTAGTGACCATGCACGACATTATGGAATGCTTCTCGGGGGATCTCCCGGAGCAGAGCGAAATGGCCGAGCTGCGCCGGCTGGACGACGGCTCCTTTCTGGCCCGGGCGGACATCCCGCTGTCGGAGCTGGAAATGCGCGCCGGCTGTCATATCGACCCCAGCGCCCACTACCACACTCTGGCGGGCTTCATTATCGAAACACTGCAGAACCTGCCGGAGGCCGGCACGGAGCTTATCCGGAACGGCTGGCTGTTCCGGATTACCCAGGTTGAAAACAACACCGTGGCCCAGGTGCGGATCTTCCGTCTGGAGGATACCGCCTCCGGGCAGGAATGATTTTGCAGGCTTTTTAATCATCAGGGAGAGCTTTCATGAGCAATATTTTGAGCTCCTGGCTTAAGAACAACGAACACGAGGTTATTCTTTGTTCCCTCTGCTTTATGGCATTGTCCTTCTCCTTCCTGAACCCGCTGTGGTTCGGGCAGGCTCCGGGGTTTGACGGCTCTCTTTTTGCGGTCGTCGGCAAAATGTTCGCCGAGGGGGAGGTGCTGTACCGGGATGTGATTGACATCAAGGGGCCGGGCATCTTCTTCATGGATCTTATCGGCTACCGCATCGGCGGCTTCCGGGGCATCGCCTTTATTGAAACCATCCTGCTGGTCTTCGGCGTGATCTCCCTGGATCTGGCCATGCGGGTATTCCGGCTGAGTCCTCTGGCCCGCTTCTGTTCCATTGTCATGGTGCTGACATTGCACGGCTTCCGTTACTATTACGGCAACATGACGGAAGACTTTGCCCTGTACTTTTCCATGATCGCCAGCTACCCCTTCGCCCTGATGCTGGGACTCCGGCGGTTCAGCTGGCGCATGGGGCTTTTCGTGTCCGTGCTGTTCGGGCTCACCGTTTCCATGCGCATCAATAACGGCGCCTATTTCGGGGCCTGGTATGCCATGCTGTTCCTGTTCCTCCTCTGCAACAAGAAGTATCTGGGGGCTCTGGGCCTGTTTGCCAGCAGCCTCATCGGGCTGGCTCTGGTATTCGGAGGCTTCGGGCTTTACTTCTACCATCAGGGCGGCATGCCCCTGGTGAACGAGGCGGTGTTCTACAGCATTTCCATATTTTTCAAGGACGGCGCCTACGGCACTCCGGGGTTCAGCATTCTGGCCGGACTTACGGGACTTTTTCGGACCGGGCTTCTGCCGCTGTTTCTGGGGATGACGCTGGTGCTGTTCCGGAAGGACAACTACCTCATTATGAATTCTCAGTATAACGATCGGAACTGGTTTATGCTGTATCTCATCCTGGGCATCATCTTTGCGGTAATCGCCAACAGCGTTTCCGGCCATATCTTCGATCATTACGACGAGCTCTTCCTGCCGTTCATGTTCCTGCCCCTGGGCTTTCTGGTGCATCGCTACCTCCACGTGATCCAGGACATTAACATCAGCTTCCTTACCATCTTTTTCCTGATCATCTATCTCCTGTCCGAGCATATTCTCTGGACATGGGATCATCACGAGTGGTCTCTCTACACCGTCTGGACTCACGTGGGAATTGACACCCTTATCGCCGGAGGACTGGCCGCGGGGCTGTTCTTCCTGAGAAAGCTGGCCGGCCGCTACTGGCACAGCCATACCATGTTCCTGTGCCTCAGCATCATCGCCGCCTTTATTCTGGGAGTCTATGCCATCGTTCTGGGTTATTCCCGGGGCCGCCCCTGGGATGAGAACACGCAGGAGATCGTGGACGTCATCAAGGCCCGGACTCAGGATCAGGATCGCATCTGGGTGGAGGGAGACGCGCCGCAGTACTACCTCTGGACCGACCGCAATCCCGCCGCGCCGCATCTGTTCTTCGGCAATGTCAACCCCGGCTACGATGTGCGCATGAAGGTGCTGAGCTCCATCACCTTCTTCAAGCCCCGGTTTATCGTCATTACCGGCAAGAAGCTTAATGCCTACCGGGATGCCGAAGCCCGCAACATGGTGGAAACCGCCTTCAGCTATTCCGAGCAGATGTTCTACCGCTATATCTTCAGCAATTACGAGGAGGTTACCCCGCGGCTTTTCTGCCTTAAGAGCGGTGACGGCGTGAGCAGCGTGGCGGTGAGCCAGAGCGACATGAATGCCGCCAGTGACAACGATGACAGCGAGACCCGGGATGCGGCAGACGGCAATTCCGACAGCAAAGCTGCCGATGAAGCCGCATCCGGCGAGCTTCTCCTGATTGACGGCGGGGTATCAGAAAATGCTCCCGCCGCGCCCGCCCCTTCTGAAAAAGCTCCGGAGACCGGCAGCGGGAAGGGCGAACCTGTAGAGCTGCCCCTGAACGGCGGCTGATGCGGAGCCGGGCATGACCGGGCCGGCCCCGGCATGCCGTCTCCGGCAAACTGATTTAACGGCCAGCCTGCTCTTTCTGCCCGCTAGGCCGGTATTTCCCCGTTTTCATTCCTTATGAGAAGCCGCCACCCGGAGCTCGCCGGCTTCGGAAAGCCCCGCTCGTCCTTTTCTTCGCTTTCTCCGTAAGCTTCCCTTCCTGACACCGTATCCCGGAGATGCCAGACTCCCATAATGGCCCCGTTTTGGATCCAGACGGGATAAAAGCCTCTGAGACTGGCCGGGATGCGGTTTTCCTTCCAGAAGTTTTTCAGGAGAGAGTGTCCCTGCCGTCCCGGGAAGCGGAGCTTCAGGGAGAGCTCCGGGAGAAAGCGGAGGGTGATTTCCGGAGGCAGCGCCGGCTTAATATCATGGGAAGCCGCCAGGGCAGGAGAAGCCGCTCCCGCCGGAACAATGCGGAACCGGAAGCGGCCCCATTGGCCCAGAAGCTCTGTTCCCGGAGCGTTTTCCGGCGGGAGCAGCCTGACCTCGCAGCCCCGGAGTTCCTCCAGAACGGCCGGAGCGGTAAAAATGCGGTTCCCGGAGAGGGCGATGCGTATGCCGTTTTCCAGAACAAAACCGATCTTTTCCGGAGTGTCCTGCTCCCACATCCGAAAAAGCTCCTCCAGTTTTCCATGGGAGAGGGAAAGATCTCTTTTCCGGAGATAGGCTCTCATAAGGAGGATTACCGTATCCCGATCCTTTTCCGGCGAGAAGCCCGCGAGATCCAGTCCCGGAGCGGCCGGCTCCGGCAGCCTGACGGCACAGCGGGAAACCAGATCGTCAAGATAACTCTCAAGCACCCGATCCTCCATGGCGAGATGGGCCATAGTGAGGGCTGCGCTTCCAGGGCAGTCCGGAAAGCGTTCCTTAAGAAGCGGCGTCACCCGGTTCCGGATAAAGTTCCGGTCGTAGCTGTTATCCCGGTTGGTGGGATCCGTTACGAAGGAAATGCCGTGTTCCCGGGTGTACTCCTCAATGTCCCTTCTGGTGAGAGACAGAAGCGGCCGGGCCAGAGTTCCGTTGCAGAAGGGCTTTTCCGGCTTCATGGAGGTAAGCCCCCGGAGGCTGCTCCCCCGAAACAGGGCCAGAAGCGCTGATTCCAGCAGATCGTCCTGATGGTGCGCCACAAAAAGCACCGGATTATTAAGAGCCAGCATATGCCGGGAAAGCGCCTGGTAGCGGGCTTCCCGGGCGGCGGCCTCCACGGATCCCCGGGAGGTGTCCACGGTGACGTGCTCCGCGGTAAACGGGATATCAAGCTCCCGGCAGCGCTCCCGGCAGAAAACCGCCCAGTCATCCGCAATGCTCTGGAGATGGTGGTGCACATAAACGGCTTCAATGCCGGAGGCTAGACTGCGGTTGCGGGCGGCCAGATCCAAAAGCGTTGCGGAGTCCGCTCCGCCGCTGAAGGCGATGATCCAGGGACGCCCGGCCCAGAGTGTCCAGTCGGGCAGCTCCGGGAGAGCAGGGGAAGTTTTCATATTCATGGCGATTCCGGGCCTCGGCGCTGAAAAAAACTGCTAAATGCGAAACTGATAAATGCAAAGATGCCCGCGTGTCTCGGGAGCCTTTGGCAGTTCCCCGGGGCAGGCATGTTTGCGGAGCTATTTTACTCTAATGCCGGAAAATCCCAAGAGGACGCTTTATCCGTCCCTGTCTCCAGTCTCACCTCCTGAAAATCATGTCTCCTCGCAAATCACCGGTCTAAAACTGGTCAAAAAATAAGCAAAATCCTTTAAATTAGCGAGTTTTATGCCAAAAATTTGTGTTTTTCTGACTGTTTTTGCAAAAAGTGTTTACATTTCTCCCGAAAGCACTACAATTTCTATATCAATCATGAGCAATCGCTCAAAAGGTTTTATATTGACATCACTTTAATAAGGAGGATTATCTTGGGAGAAAAAGATACCGCGGCAAAGCATTACTTTGCCAACGATGCTTTTTTCGCCGACGCCTTTAACTTCTTTCTTTTCAGCGGCAAAAAAGTCATTAAGCCCGAGGAACTCAGCCCTATGGATTCCACAGAGGCGGCCAGGATTTTCGGGGAAAAGAGCAGCACTTCAGTGCAGCGTCATCGCGACCTTCTGAAACTCTGGGGCGCCAGAGAAAACGAGGACGCAGTGTTTATGCTCCTGGGACTGGAGCTTCAAAGCACAGTTCATTACGGCATGACAGCGCGGAACATGCTTTATGATGCCTTGAGTTATGCAACTCAGATTTCCGATATCAAGCGTCTGCGCAAACGGCAGAAAGCCGGGAACACCGGAAATAATGATAATGCCGGCAATAATGATGATGCGGAATTGACGTGTGAAAATGGCGTAGTTACGATCAGAATGACAGACAGCGCGGAATTTCTGTCCGGCATGAAAAAAGACGATAAACTGAAGCCCGTTATTACGCTGGTGCTGAACCTGAGCGGCAAGCCCTGGGACGGTCCCACGGAACTTCATGAAATTCTGAACGTAAAGAACAGGGAGCTTTTGCAGTACATCAACAATTACCGACTTAACATCGTTTCTCCCGCAGAGATAGAGGACGATGATTTTAAGAAATTCAGCACCGCCTGCGGATTTGCCCTTAAGGTGGTCAAGCACCAGAATGATACCGGGCTCGCTGATGTGATCAAGAAACAGAAAAGTACTGATTTGGAAACTGCGGACTTTATCAGCGCGTTTATCAAACATAAGAAAATATTTCAGGAAAAAGATACCAATGAGGTTGATATGATGAACGGATTAGATCTCTGGGAACAGAAAGTTAAGGTTTTAGAGGCGATTGGGATTCTGAAAGACAAAGGGGATTCTGATGAAGCCATTGTGAATTATGTTACTAAACGGCATCCGGTAACCCCGGATTATGTACGGAAGCTTATGAAGGAACAGACTGAAACTCTTCCGGAAGAGGCAAAAACTCAGGCTTCCTCTGTTCCTGCCGGGGCATAACATTGGGAGCCCCCCCGGCGGTTAAAGGGATCTCCTGCCCTTGCTTGCATCCCAGATGGGAGAGCGGCGCCGCAGCTGTAACATACTATAAAATTAGTTGCAAAAACGGTGAGAAATGGCTTCAGGCAAGGTCTCACCGCTTATTTTTTTTTGTGTTGTGGCTGCGTAAGGATTTGGGCATCCTCAGATAGCCATGTCGGCTTCATGAAATTCCTGACGCAGGAGATGCCGGCTTCCGGCGGATCCTGAACAGCCAGCGGCCTGACATTAACATGATTGTTACGCCCAGGCTTTCTGAAGATGCGGATAACGGATATTTTGTGAACTGAGCACCGCCTGCGGATTTGCCCTTAAGGTCGTCAAGCACCAGAATGATGCCGGGCTCGACAAACTGATTAAGGAGCAGAAAAGTACCGATACGGAAACTGCGGACTTTATCTGCGCGTTTACCAAACACAGGATAATTTACCAGGAAAGAAATACCAATGAGGTTAATATGATGAATGGATTAGATCTCTGGGAACAAAAAGTTAAGGTTTTAACAGTGATTGATACCCTGAAAATCCAGAAGCAATCTGATGAATACATCGTGGATTTTGTTGTTGAACATTATCAGGTCACCCCTGATTATGTGCGGAAGTTTATGAAGGAACAGCCTGAAACTCTTCCGGAAGAGGCAAAATCTCAGACTTCCTCTGCTCCTGCTGGGGCATAACATTGGAAGCCCCTAGCGGTTAAAGGGATATCTCCTGCCCTTGCCGCATACCTGACGGGAGAGCGGCGCTGCAGTTGTACACACTATAAGCTGATCGCAAAAACGGTGAGAAATGGCATCAGGCAAGGTCTCACCGCTTATTTTTTTTGTTGTTGACTGCGGATTAACGGCAGAAGACATAGCCCATGGATATGCAGCAGCGGAATACCCTGATGGTGCGGCGGAGCAAGCAGCGCCCCGGAAAATTCCTGAGACCGGCAAGAATGCGGAACGGCAAAGAGGGGAGAAGCGGGGAAGGGGACAAAGGAACAGCAGAAGCCGGAAAGCGGAAAAAGCGGCTCCGGGGGAGACTGGGACTTCAGGGAGGCCGGGCCTCCCTGTTTCAGGGCTCAGTCTTCGAAGAAGTTCGGGGAGACCCGCTGTTTCGGGCGGCGTTCCCGGGGCTGGTTTTCCTGAGCGCGCATAATCACGGAAATATACTCGTTCAGGATAGCCAGATTCCGGTTCATGAGCATGGAGTCAAAGCTTTCATCAAAAACCTCTGAGGTCCAGAAGCTGTCCAGATGAATAATGCCGGAGCTCCTGCTCTTGACCACAATGTCCATGGCCCGGGCGACGATTTCATCAGGAGTGTATACCGAGTAATCATGGGTAATGACCTCGGCGCAGGGAAGCGTAAAGAATTCCTTTAGCTCCATGATGGTGATCTCGCTGCCTTTTCTGGCAATGATCTTTTTGTTGCCTATAGCTATGCCGTGTTTCCATGGCGATGACAGCTCCGAGGGATCCGGCGTCCGGATATGGGTGCCCCGGGGATAATCTGCCTTAGGCTTGTTTTTATCTGTCTGCTGTATTTCCGGAAGTCTGTCAGGCGAGATATCTGAGATGAGATTCGTTAAAATATCCATAGTTTGCGTGTCCTTAAAATCAGGCAAAGTGCCAAATATTTACTGAATAACGACTAATTTTTATCAAATATACGTTGGTATTATCACAATAGCACAACCCCTGTCAAAAATCCATGATTAATGCATCCGATATGAGAATCTGTTTCCGGATCAGAAAAAATGCACTTTTTTTGTCCGGTTTTTCAGGTCATCTTTGCATCTTTCTCCCTGAGACTATGAATCAATCCGGCCCCCTTAAACGATGTGATCCCTCTCCCCGAAACTATGAATCCGGCGGGAGATTTTTTCTGCAGCGGGGATTACCATGACTGCCGGGGATCAGCGGAATCATAAGGAAACGGGTGCGAGGCTTCAGATGGAAACGAGAATCAACAGCAGGGAGGCGCCGGCAGAAAGCACCCGCATCAGGGAGGATAACGAAACCGCTCCTGACATCACGGGAGCGCTGCTTCCTGACGGCTTCCATGTTATTAAAAGACTGGATTTCCGTTCCGGAGAGGCTGATATCTATGAGTGCTCCCGTAATTCCCGGGAGCAGCTCCTCCTTAAATACTACCGCAGAACCGATGCCGTGAAGGAATCCGTTCTGAGAAAGCTCCGGGACATCCGAAGTCCCTTTGTGGCTCCCGTTTATGCGGCGGGAGTTTATGAGGGACACCAGTATGTGATTATGCCCTGGTACCGCCGGGGCAGTCTCGCTGATGAGCTTGCTGCGGGGAAACGTTTCACCCTCCGGGATCTTAAGAGCCGGATCATCCCCTCGGTAAACGAAGCCCTCCGGGTTATTCACAGCGCGGGGATTATTCACCGGGATCTTAAGCCGGCCAATCTTATTCCTGATGATGACGGCCGGAGGATTCTCGTTATCGATTTCGGCATCAGCTCTGATACGGACGGGAGAACTCTGGTAAGAACCAGCACGGGCATGACTCCTCTTTATGCCGCTCCGGAGGCGGTGCAGGGGATTTTTCACCGGGAAAGCGATTACTACTCTCTGGGCATCACCGTATTTGAGCTCTTTGCCGGTTTTACTCCTTTCCAGAATGCCGGACTTTCTCCCGAGGAGTCCGCTCGGCTGGCGGCGGTGAACAAAATCAGCTTTCCGGACAATTTCCCCGGGGAACTCCGGGATCTGGTGCTGGGGCTTACCTACCGGGATATTTCCGGGCGGAATGACCGGGATAATCCCCACAGAAGGTGGGGGTACCCGGAGGTTTCTGCATGGCTTAAGGGGGAGAAGCAGCCGGTGCCGGGAGAATATGCTCCCAAAACGCCCCCGGAGTTTGCCGGTTTCCCTCCCTATCTCTTTAACGGCATAAAATACCCCGATTCCGGTTCCTTTGTCCGGGCGCTCCTGGCGGATCCGGAACCGGGGATCCGGGAACTGGGCCGGGGCATCATTTACCACCATTACAGTCTTTATGACGAAGCCAAGGCCGCCATGGCGCGCCGGGCGGAAGAGGCTCTGGCAAACTCTCCGGCGCAGGCATACGGCATCTTCTGCTCTCTTATGTACCATCTGGATCCCTCCGTAAAGGAGCTTTATGCGGACGGCCGGGGGTACGGGAGCATGGCGGATCTGGCCCGGGATCTCCTGAAGGAAGCCAATGCCGGAGGCGACACCAGACTGATTAACCATGGGGCTTCCCTGTTCCGGACGGATTTTCTGGCCTATTACGCCGCGGAAATCGTTAAAAGCCCGTCCCTCGGGGAGATCCTTTCCCGTCTCAGGAGGATCACAGGAAGGCGGGATCTTTCCGACCGGGAGATCGCCTGCATTCTGGGCTGGTCATTTTCCGGAGAGCGGAGCTTCCGGGCCGGAAGCTCCGTATATCAGAGTCCGGAGGATTTCAGGAGCAAAATGCAGCATCTTCTGGAATGCGATCCCTCCGGATATGCGCGCTGTATTGCCGCCGCCGCAAAGGATCTTCTTTTTGCGAGCGAGTTCCTGCCGGACAGAAATGCCGCCGCAATCATTAAAAAAGCTCTTAATGCGAGACCTCCCGCAAGGGATAACCCCGGAGATCCTGAGAAGACCAATACGGCAGCGGAAGGAGGGAAGGGCCGGAGACACGGAGGAGCCGTTATCATTGCAGCGCTCCTTCTGGCAGGAGCGGCCGCTGTCTTCTGGCAGCATCATTCCGCCGGCGAGGCCTGTCAGGACTGTATCCCCACCCGCATCCCGGAATCCGGGATGCGGGGAGATCCCGCCCCGAAGGAAAGCCCGAACCTGTCCGGAGCGGAATCCCCCGGCTCCGGATCTCAGCGCTCCCGGTATCTCAGCCGGGGCTTTGCTCTCGAGAAGAAAAACGAAAAGGCTCTGGCCCTCCGGAATTTTGAAGAGGCCTGCCGGCTTAAGAGCTCCAAAGGCTGCGCGAGAGCGGGCTGGTATTATCAGAACGGCTCTGGAACAGCGCAGGATTACGGCCGGGCCCGGGAGCTTTATGAGCTTTCCTGCGGCATGAATGACGGCATGGGCTGCTCCAATCTGGGCTGGCTTTATCAGCAGGGTCTGGGAGTCAGCCGGGATTACGCCCGATCTCTGGAGTATTACCGGAAGGGCTGCGATCTTGATAACGGGCATAGCTGCGCCGGTCTCGGGTATCTCCACAGGTACGGCCTCGGGACGGCGAAGAATCGGACAAAAGCCCGGAGCTTTTTTGCCCGGGCCTGCCAGCTGGGGCATCGCAAGAGCTGCTCCCTGGCTCAGGAATAGCGGGGGGATCCTACCGGGTCTTTTTCACATAGGTGTTCACCAGGGTTAAGTCCGGGATCTCCGTATCGGGCACCATAAGCTTTCCGGTGGCGGGATCCACGATCTTCTTGTAGATAAGATACTGCCAGACCGCGGCTTTCATGGCGCTGATTCTTTTCTGTTCCGGGGGGCTCAGCCGGGGCTTAACGCCCTTGAAGACCATGGGAAAGTAGGCGCTTCCGAAGACGCTCTCAAAAAGCTCCTGATTGGTTTCGCAGGAGCCCTTCAGGCATTCCTTCATAAAGGCGGGGGATTCCGCGGCGATAAGATAGGTCAGCGTCCAGTTCCCCAAATCCGTAATGTTAACTTTAAAGTTGCCCTGCTGAATGCCGGCAATGGCCGCGAGCTTCGTTTTTTCGCAGTCATCGGCATAGCGGTCAATGAATTCGCAGTCCTTCGCCTCCGGGGTTTCGTCCGTGATGCCGGCTCCGGTGCACAAAAGCGCGGTATCCTCATCCTTTTTGAGGGCGGCTATTTTGGCGGCATCTGCTGCGGGACTGGCAAAGACGGCCCGGACAGCATGGGGAGAGGTTTTGTCGCCGGCCCGGAAGAAAAGCTCCGGATCCTTTCCGGCGGCATTGCGCACCTCGGCCACGGTTCCTCTGAGAAGCACCCTCTTATCCAGAAAATCCTGATTCCCCCGGGCCTGACTGATTTCATAGGTGGCGTACATGGCGCGGGCGGAGGATTTTTTGAAGGAGATCTTTGTTGAGAGGCAGTAGTCAAACATGGTAACGGCGCCATGCTTAATGGCTTCCCGATCCTCCTTCATCATGGCTTCATTAATTTTCATGACAAACTGTTCCCTTTCCCGGAAGAGGGCTTCGTCAGCGGGAGCCTGAGCGTTCTCCTCGGCATTATCAGGAGCGTTGGCCGCGGCGAATTCTGCCAGAGTCAGGGCCTGGCATTCCCAGGAAACAGTCCCGGCAAGGGTAAAAAGGAGCAAGGAATTTATGAAGGACTTCAGCATGAGGAACCACCCTGACAAAAAAGGATTGCAGTTTGAGA
>NZ_JBGVBR010000027.1:0-3842 GCF_045225735.1 Succinimonas sp.
CATGGAATAAATATGGCCGGTACGGAGCGGGGTGAATGCAGGGCCTCTTGGAATTCCTTCCGGATTCTCTTATCTGTGATGCCGGTACAGGCGGCTTCTGAGTGTTTTCTGCTAAGATCTCAAAGCCCCCCTCGGGTACTTTCATGGTATTTGCCGGCCCGTTATTGATCAGGCATTTGCCTGTCCCTTTTTAAGGTTTTTACAAACCCCGACTTCGCTTTTGAGAGAAACATGTAATGTCCGCCGCTGATTCCTGTTCCTGTCCGGGATGTTCCGGAAATCTGGTTTTTGATATATCTGCTCAGGCTCTGACATGCGCTCATTGCGGCGGGAAATATCCTGTTCCCGAGTATGATCGTCTCATGTCCCAAAGAGCCGGATCCGCGGCAGCCCCTGACGATCCTGATAATCGCGCGAACGAACAAACCTCCCGGGAAGCTTCTCCAAATAAGTCTCCGGAAGAAGCCGCTCCGGAAACTGCCGCTCCTGCCGTTTATGCCTGCTCCTCCTGCGGCGGCGAGATTACTCCCGGCATTCTGGGGGCCACGGATACCTGCCCCTTCTGCGGCAATGCCATTGTGCTGGCCGACAAAATCCGGCGGCAGCGGGAACCGGACATGATCATTCCCTTCGCTCTGGATAAAACAGTGCTGATGGATAAATACCGGGAGCTTCTCGGGAAAGCCCGCTTTGTTCCGGACAGCTATATGGCGGAGGCCACCCCGGAACGCATTCAGGCCCGTTATGTTCCATTTTGGCTTTATGATGTTTCCGCGGACGGCAGCCTTTCCTTTGAGGCAAAACTGGTGGAGCATACTGAGGAGTACGGGAGATCCCGCACCGTTACCCATAAGTTCCGGGGCAAAGCCTCCGGCCACCGCTCCTTCCGGAATATCCCCCAGGATGCCACCAGCGAGGTTGACGATGAAATCTCCCAAAGTCTGGAGCCCTATGATACCGGCAAGGCTCAGCCCTTCAGCTATTCCTGGCTCTCCGGTCTGGATGCCCGGATCTACAACATGGATAACCGGGCCAGCTTTGAACCGGTAAAGGCCAGAGTGCGCGCCTCCATGGAAAGCTATCTCGTGGATGCAGACCGCTATACCAAACATAAGGTGCTGGAAAGCTCATATGAGATCACCCCGAAGAAAATCTCCTATGCTCTTTTTCCGATCTGGACCATGGAGCTTAAATGGAAGGGCGGTACCTGTCTTTTTGCCATGAACGGACAGACCGGAGCCTGTTCTGAAAACATCCCCACCTCCGGCTTTAAGCTGTGGACATGTTCCCTGACCACCTGGTTTTTCTGCTCCATGGCCGTTTCTTATCCCTTCATTGCGGCCTATGAAGCGGAGCTGACGGACAGCGAGATTGCGGCCTGCATTGTTTACGGCATCCCGTTTATGCTCTCCTGGTGCTTTCAGCAGTTTGTCTGTGTGCCCTATCTTTTCAAGACCAATATCCGCTCTGCGATATCCGGAGCGCTGTTACTGATTCTGGGCGTTCTCGCTTTCCTGATCACTCTTGACGCCTATGAATTCTGGGAAACTCTGATTTCCACCGGCATCATTCTCGGGGTATTCTGGTGCGGCCTGGGGTTTTCAGCCATGAAGGACGCGCTGTGGGATGAGCGCCGAAAGACAGCCCTGATGCTAAAGAAAGAGGCCGACTACTATGCCTGGGATTATGACTGCCGGGCCGACAGAGAGGTGGAGCAGCTGTCGTAGTCCGGCGGGCGGGCCCGGATAAAGATGATCCGAGGCTTGCGGCTCATTGTCAGCTTAGGCATATTTCTTTGAATTTACCGGGATCCGTATGGATGATAAAATAACGGTAACAGGGCAGGAAGGCGTCAGCAATGTCCTAAGGGCGCCGGCAATGACTGATTTGCGGCCGGAAAAAACTGCTGAAATACGCTCTTTCTGTTACAGTATCTGCAACTAAGCGCAATTGGAGCTTCAACTGGAATGAATACTCGGGATGAAATATTTGCCGGTCTTAAGGAAATGCTTGAGACTGATTTTGAGATAGAGGGAGATCGCATTACCAGGGAAGCATTCCTGGGAGCGGATCTGGATTTCGACTCCATAGATGCCATTGACATGATTGCCGAGCTGCAGAGAAAGCTTAAGTGCCGTTTTACCCCGGAAGATTTCAAGGCGGTTAAAACTGTGGGAGATGTGGTGGAAATCATCTATGCCCGGCTGCAGGAAAAAGCCTGATGCCAAGAGAGCCTCTTAATTTTTTAGCGGAGCTTCTCAAGCCCGGCAGAAGCTGCCGGCCGGCTTTTTTCCGGAATGAGGCGGTGCTTTCCCTGGAGCAGGTCTTTGTCATGGCCTGGGACATCTGCGTGCATCTTCCGAAATCCGCTGCTGGAGATACCGTGATTCTGGCGGTGGATGATTCCGCGGAGCTTCTGGCCGGCATTCTGGCGGTCTGGATCTGGGACGGCGTTCCCATGATTCCCAACGGTTTTCGGGAAGAAGCTCTCCGCAAGGCCGCCGCCTTTGGCAGCATCATTGTGAGCAAAAGCAGCATCCTCCGGGAAAATGAGGTTTCTCCGGGATTTCAGGATTCCGCTGCCATTTTGGATATCACGGATCTTTCCCGGGATCCCGAATTTCGGGAGGTCTCCATTGCGGAACGCCGCCGGGATTTTCGGATGAGCCTGGAGGATCTCTCTTTGGAGGATCCCTCCCTGCTGGAGCTTCGGCAGCTTACCTCGGGGAGCACCGGAGAACCCAAGGTTATCGGCCGCACCCTGGCCGGACTGATGAAAGAGGTCAGCGCGCTGGATTCTCTCGGCATTATCAGAAAGGATCTCCTTTCCCTCAGCGTTTCCACCGTTCCCAATTATCACGCCTACGGCATAATGTTCCGTTTCTTCTTCCCTCTGGCCATGGATATTCCGCTATACGATGCCATGCTGCGTTACGAGGAACAGTTTTCGTTGCCGGAACGTCTGGGGATCCCTTATTACACCGTGTCCAACCCGGGTTTTCTGAAACGTCTCAGCGCTGCGGGCTCCCTCAGAAACTGCCGGCTCCTTATTTCCGCCGGCGGCCGTCTTACCGACAAGGCCAGAGTCCGGGGACAGGCATTTTTCGGGGGCGAGGTGATGGAAATCTTCGGCAGCACTGAAACCGGAGCCATGGCTTATCGCTACACCGGAAACAGCGTTGCCCTGTGGCGTCCGGTGCCGGGGAACAGGTTTTATGTGGCTGCCCGGGATACCCCGGAAAGCGGCACCGAAGTTATTCTCATGACAGCTTCAGGAGAGGGGGTTTTTCTATTGGAATCCCCTTATCTCGAAAACGCCGCTCTTACCGGAGCGTTCCATGGCCGGAAGATCCCGGTATTTGCCTCCGGAGATGCGGTGAGCATTTCCGGGGAGGGCTTCCTGACCCTGCTGGGCCGGCAGGGGCGGCTCATAAAAATCGAGGACAACCGTGTTTCTCTTGATGAGGTGGAGGCCGGCTTTTCCTTTATTCCCGAGATTCAGGATGCGGCAGTGGTTTCCTATGACAAGGACGGCCGGGAGGGCACCCTGGCCTTTGTCACGCTGAATGATCAGGGCATGAGGACACTGGCTGCCACCAGCTCCGGAAAGATGATAATCGGCTTTCGGAATATTCTCCGGAACCATATGCTGCCTCTGGCCGTGCCCCGGAAATTTATTTTTCTTCCGGCCATGCCGGTTAATGCCAATGGCAAAACCGACTATGTGAAGCTTAATGCCCGGGCCCGGGAGCTGGAAACCGATCTTTCCCCGGATGAACTGCTTGATGAATGAGAAACGCGGTATGACTGATAATGTTCCCGGAGGATATGCCAGAACCACT
>NZ_JBGVBR010000028.1:0-4141 GCF_045225735.1 Succinimonas sp.
GCCTTAACCTTTGTTCCTCCCGGTATTGATGGCATAAGGGCCGGTGATGTCTGAGAACTGCTGTATGCCGCATCCTGGCGGAGAGGAGATCTCGGCGTCCCAAGGTCAAAGTCAGGGAAGGAAAATTCCGGAACTTCTTTAGCAGCCGAAACACTCTTTCTGAAACCGCCGGCACGGGGAGAGCGGCCAAAAGGCATTCCCCGGAGCAGGGAACAGGCGGTTCTGGAACAGAACAGGCCAGAAAAACTGCCTCAGGGAAACCGCCTTTGCCCTGGCAGAAGCCGGATTTCAGGACTCCGGTGATACCAGAACACTGAGCGCAGATTTAGAAAACCTGGTAAAGATCAGGCGGGCAAAGTGAGACGGAGAACCGGAAAACCGGAACAGGTGATTTCCCGGAATGGGGAATTATCCCCGGGACAGAGGTTCAGTTTTTCGAAGCGGGGGCGGCGGACTTGACTTCGTTAGCTGCGGCATCAGGAGCAGCCTGAGATTCCTTGTTATCTTCCTCCGGGAGCGCGGGGAGGAGATCCTCGATGAGGGGAGCCTCGGGGCTTACTCCCAGAAGCTTTAGGATCAGACGCCGGATGAGCCCGCGGTGACAGTAGCCGTTGAATTCCCGGGCGGCGTCATTGTACTGCCGGATATTGAAGTCGATTTTGCTGTCCTGAGCCTTGAGCTCCTCTGATATTTCCCGGTAGGAGGCGGTGCTCAGGAGGGCGGGATAACGTCTGAGACGATCCCGGAGGGCGGTCATGCGGAGAAAGATGGTGTTTTCCCGGTTCCGGAGCTCGCTGAAGGCTCCCGGGGCGCGGCAGTTTCTTTTCAGGTTTTCCGCCGCCACTCCCGCTAAGGTGGCTTCCTTGTCGATTTCCTTCAAAAGATCGTTTTCTCCGGCAGCGTATTCCCGGATCTTTTCGTTGAGCCGGGGGATCATGGCGTATTTTCTTTTGAAGAGCGCAAAGATCTGGGACAGGAGACTCATGCATGCTGCTTCCAGTCCCTGAGACTTGCTTTTGACATGCTTGAGATAACAGGTAAGGCATACAATCAAAGTCAGGGTCAGCGGAACTGAAATACAGAGAATATAGGTCAGGGTCATTCTTGAGTCTCCTGTCCGGAACCTTGCCGTTCCGGACGCTGCTGCGCAAGAGCGGGGCCGCCGCTTTCGCAGCATTGCCGTCTCCGGGCATTATAGATTTTTTCAGCCGGTCTCCGGGGGACTCGCCTGACAAAATTCTGATGTTTTTCACAAAGATAGTGATCCGGGCGGGGGACTCAAGGGAGTCAGAACCGCCCGGGATTCCTTTACGGCCTCCGGCGCTTCCGGAAAACCGGTCTCCCGTTTTCGGCTCAGCCGGTGAGACAGGTCTCGTCAAAGATGTAGCGGCCCCGGAAAAAGTCCCGGAGATCCCGGGCAATCCCCGGAGAACCGGAAAGATCCGGGGTTTTCCGGGCGAGGTTTTCCAGCTCATCCGCGGAAAACTCCTCCCGATCCCTGACGCTGAAGTCCGGGCATTCCCGGAGCATGAAGTCGGTAAATTCCGGAGAGGTTTCCCGGAGGAGGGCTTGTTTAAGGAGCCGGGTTTTGTCTTCTGCCGTTACGGGAGTCCGGGCCCGCAGGATCTCCGGAATCAGAGAGAGGGGGATCCGGGAGAGCCAGTGCTCCTTCATGGGATTTACCGCAATGCCCCGGGCGCCCTCCGGCAGGAATTCCCGGCTGTCCGGCGGGGCCAGATAGAGATGTCCCGAGGATTTCCGGCCGTCGTTTACCGGGTAGTTATCCCAGATAAAGGGCTTTCTCCCGATAATCTCCCGGGCCTTTTCGAGTGAGGACAGGGGATATCCGGAGCTCATGACCCGATCCCCGGTCCAGAAGATATCCGCTCTTTCGGGGAGATCCCGGGCAAAGTCCTCGAAGTACCCCGGAGGCATTTCTCCGAAGATCTTTTCCAGAATGGGATCCAGACTGTAGAAGCTGGGGCAGGTGATAAGGCGCGTGCTTTCGGGAAGCTCGTCCAGAATGCATTTAAGGATGCGGTTCTGGGTTTTTCCGGCCGCATGGGAGTCAATCTTAAGGTCATCAAAAAGCACGGCCATGATATCCGGCTTTACCCGGTCTGTGAGATCCCTTACACTGGCCGCCACCCTGTGAAGCATGGCCGCTTCTCCCTCCGGAAAATCCCCTCTGGGAGCATCCGCCCCCAGAGAAACGGCATTAAGAGGGGTGAAGCCGACGCCGAAGGAAAGTCCCTGCTTCCGGGCGGCGTCCGCCAGAACCGCCAGTCCCTCCAGATACTCTCCGGAGAATTCCCGGAACCAGAGGCGGCGGAGACAGGCATCTCCCTTGGGAGCATAGATGTAAAAGTCATAGCCGCGGCTTTTCAGCCAGGGAATGAAGTTCAGGCGATCCTCCGGAGTCCAGAAGGCGCCGTACATGCCTTCAATGACTCCCAGAGGGAAGCTCAGATCCGGGGTGTCAGGGGTGTTCATGGGACTCTCCTTTCCTTGAGTCAGGTGTTTTCGTCAATGCGGTACTTCCGGGACAGCTCCACGGAAACCCGGTGAAACATGTTGAATACCGCATTGGTTTTCGGGGTGGGAAGGCCCTCATCGTCCAGAAAGAATTCCCCCCGGAGCACAATGGCGGCATCCCGCTGGATGGCGGAGGTAACCTCCATGCCGTCCATGTATTCCCAGTCCTTCTTTATCATTTCATTGGCCAGGCGAATGATTTCCTCCCGGGAGACGGTTTTGCGGGGAGCTTCCGCCGCCCCGAAGATGCCGGAAGAGCTCGCGTCCCCGAAAATGCCCCCGGCGTTATCCCTGCCGGTATCATCGTCGTCCATAATCCCCATAATCTGTTCTCTCCTGATATGATTCCGGCCCCGCCTGTCCCGGGAAATCACAGTTTCTCCGCCGGCGGGGTGATTCTTTAATGCGCAAAGGCAATCTCAAAGGAAGGCTTTATCCGGGAGTTGTCCGGAGTCCTGCCGCTATGATTCTATCACATTTGCGGGAGGCGGCATCCCGGGGCTCTCCGGGAAAACCGGAATTCCGGAGGCCGCAAGCCGGCGGCAGAGCCGGCTTGCGGGAGGATCTGAAGGAGGAAGAAAGAGAGAGAAGGCAGAGAGGGAAAGTATTGACGGCCTCAGTGGGAATACTGGGTATAGAGCTTTCTCTCGATTTTCAGGAAGCGGAGCACATTGTCGCTGTAGGCATCGTCGATGCGGGGGAGGCCCTTTTCCTTGATATCGATAAGGAGATCCCGGTCATCGGGAGAGAGGGCGTTACGGGCGGCGATGTACTGGGAGAGATAATGCCGGCCGAGATAGGTGTCATAGGGGAACACGGTGGCGATGGATCTCAGAATCAGCATGCCGGCCACGGGGAGAGGGATGAATTTCAGGGTGTTTTCCTCCAGAAGATCGCAGAACCGATCCAGAAGCAGCGGATCCCGCCAGGTTTCCAGAATATCCTTCCCGGGGGTGTAAAGGGCGGGATCCTGTTTTTCTTCCCCCGCTGCAAAATGCCGGAGGGCATAGGCCGGAGCCCACCCTGACTCTCCGGAAGCCTCTTCCGCCGGAGCCAGAAGATGGATGCGGAGTCCGGGGTATTCCGGA
Organism: Succinimonas sp.; assembly: GCF_045225735.1. Classification (NCBI taxonomy): domain Bacteria; kingdom Pseudomonadati; phylum Pseudomonadota; class Gammaproteobacteria; order Aeromonadales; family Succinivibrionaceae; genus Succinimonas; species Succinimonas sp. Next base: position 3,624 of record NZ_JBGVBR010000028.1, read on the forward strand.
GCGTGTTTTCTGACGGTTTCCGTAAATGCCGGATCCTCGCAGAACAGATAAAGGTACTGCTCGCTGGCGGCCAGCAAGGTTCCCAGCTCGGTGATGCCCGAAAAGGTCACGCTGTCCCGCATGCGCTGATCGACGATAAGGGGAAAACGGGCTTTGATGCTGATGATTTTGCGGGCCGGCTTAAAGCTGCCGTGGCTGCCGTCTTTGCAGCTGTGTTCTGTCATTTTCTGTTTTCCTGTCTTTAATTGATTCTCTTGCGCATCTCGCGGCGCGTTTTCATTTATGATCACGCATCTTTGCCGGCGCTTTTGCTGCCGCTCCTTTAAGAATTGCTCCCCGGCAATGCGGGTTCTGCGGTTTCCGGACTCCGGGATCCCTTCCGGCAGCGATTCCGGCGTAAAATTCTACCATACTGCCCATGCCGTAAAGCGCGGGGCTGTGACAATTGTTAAAAAATGCCGGGGCAGTTAACCCAATCAGGGATTTTATGGTATTATTTCACGCTGAACGGGAGGGGC
>NZ_JBGVBR010000029.1:0-2408 GCF_045225735.1 Succinimonas sp.
CGCCTTTTTCGGAGGTCATAATGGATGATGACACTGAATTGCTGGGGCAGGATTAGCATCATCTTTTGCCGATTCAGTTTGCCGTAATTCCTTTTGTGCCGGCATTTTGCCGTAAATGAAAGGGGAAATATCAGGAAATGAAGAGAAAGGGCAGATAAAGTAGGAAATTCCGGCCTTTTCCTGCTTTTTTTCCTGACGTGCTAAAAACGCCCCTGCCAACCATGGGCAGACCTATCAATCAGGGCGACCATGATCAGATCATGATCAGATCCCGGAGGGGATCAAGAATTTCAGAATTGAGCGTGCAATGATAATGAACAGAGGCGAACTAAAAAGCACTAAAGATGGTGATCACAGGGGAGTTGAATTTCCAAAATTCTAGCAATGTGATGCAGAAGCTATTTGTAGCTTGCTCCTATATGGACAGCAACAAAATGATTCCGACATGCTGAAAATGAAAAAAGGCCTACCATCTGTTTCTCTGCGGGAAGAAGGGGGCCTAACCTGATTTATTGTTCTGTCAGTACTAGTTCGTTTCCCGGGTTTAAAGAAGGACTAGGGCTCTGCAGGACGCAGACTGATGATTCTAGATTATAGATTATCCTCAAAGCGGGCCGCACGGCGAGGTGAACATGGTCAACGAAGATCCCATGCAGGTTAAGCGTGCCGTCCGTACCTACGCCCGATCCCGGCGAGCGAAGCCAATACTCACAAGTGTACCATGTTGTTAACCGCCTGTAACAAGTTGCTCCCTGCATTCGGGCATATTCAGTGGCATAACACACTCGTTCTTTATTGTTCAAGAAATACGCCCCTGCTTCCTCAATGCTGAGACAGAATACCCGATCTCTGGTGGTGTTTCCTGTTGTCCAAGCGGTGTCAGGTTCATCATTTCTGAGCTCAGAAACTTTAATTCTCTTAATCTCTTCTTCCGAAAACGCCGTTTTTAGAAAATAATTGTTCAGCCATTTCCGAAGATCGCACTGCTCCCATGTCATATTCAAAACATGTTCATGATGATATTGCCTGCAATCAAGTGCGTAACGGCTGAGCAAGAGAGCTTCATTGCCAGAAATCTCCAGCACCAGCCATTCTATGAGAGATCTCTTACCGTCTGATTTCTGAGGATAACTTCCGAACTTAATGTATTCACCCGGTCTGAGTGTATGAGATGTCGAACGAGAAGTTTTGGGCTTTGAGTCAGATTGCTCAAAAATTCCCACATTTACATCTAATCCCTGCTGCCTTTGAAACAACAATTTGCTCAATGTGGTAATGTGGTTCCTCAAATAAGTACGAAATAAACTTTTACTCATATGTGTTAATTTTCGATTTCCGCATTATAATAGGAAGACTGTTCCGACAGACAGTCACAAAATAGTGCTCTTTGCCATTGCTATGTTCAATAAAACATGGCTTTGCAAAGCTTGCCTTTTAACGGTGAAATAGTGACGAGCGAGAACGACTCTTACAAACTCAGGATTGGCAAAAGTGCTTTGATAAGTTCATCCTTGTAACGGCAGGTTGTTCCGTTAAAATGGTATGGTGAAAAAGTCTGCATGACCCAAGAAGGAACTTTTTTGCAGATGATGTCTATCCTGTGTGTATATCCACACCACGGAGTCCCTTTTTTAAGATTGCAGCTTTAGCATTGTTTTGATTATCCTTCTCGTTACTGAGCGAAATTTCCTTCCTGATAGAACCCAAGCACCAGCTTTTTCATATCATAAGGGAAATTGCTAGGAAAATTGATTTTTCCGACCACATCCGGTTTGTTCATTCTTTCATGTAAATTCTGGATTCTAAAAGGAGTAAAGCCCAACAAAAGCTCGTATATCGTAATGCCTAAGGCATGGTAATCTGATTTACGGCTGAAGATATCCTGCATGGCTTCCGGAGGACGCAGAACGGAACCACACGCCTTAGTCACCATACGGTATCCGTGCTTGCATTGCCCATTATACCGAAATCGATAAGCACAACATGCTCTACGGAAGAATCAGGATTAATGTTAAAGCAGCCTTTTTGCTAAAAAAAGAGGGAAGGAATATGAATCAGTACTCACTGTAACCATTTGCCCCGACGATCTTTATCTTTCGTAAAAAAACGGACAATCCTTTCGAAAAAGCCGCATCCTTCAAGTTCTCTTTCCTGCTTTCTTAACTTATCCCTTAATGATGGTGGAACTTCATCAAGTGATTTTAAAATTCTTTTTGTTGTTTCTGAGTCATCATCATCTTTAAAAGGCATCATTGTTTTCATTCTTTGACATCGTTTCCTTTATTTTTTTGCATGATTTAAGATTTAGCTGATAAAAATCTTCTCGTGACATCACATTGCTATAATGAGTATCATAATAATCATCCACACGACAAATAAGCGGCCTTTTTTCATAAATACTACACAGG
>NZ_JBGVBR010000030.1:0-10011 GCF_045225735.1 Succinimonas sp.
GACACTCGTCAATGACCTGTCCCTTGTCATCCCGGTAGATCCCGCACACCCGTCTTTCCGTAAAGACGCCGCTTTCGGGAACGGTGATCTCCCGGGTAACACGCTTGCATTCCCGGGAACTCTGGTCAGAAGCTCCGTTCAGGATCTCGCTGTCCCCGGAATCCGCAATATTCGGCGGACAGGGGATCTCATCCGCGCACTTCCAGACCTCCGCCCCGGCAGTATTTCCGCCCCTGTCTCCATTCCCGGCATAGACTCTTTCACAGTAACGGTAGAGCCCGAGAGCCCCGCAGGAATCTCCGGAAGCGCTGTTCCAGCCTGTATTCCCATCTCCGTTCTGTCCGCTATTCCCGCCGCCATACCCGCCGTCTTGCCCGGCTTCCTGCCCGTCTTTCCAATCCTGCCCCGCAATATCTCCGCTGGGAGATGCTGCGCTTTCCCGTGCTTCCCGCACCGTGCCCTCAAGACAGAAGGGATCCCAGAGCTCGGAAAGGCCGCCCTGAAACTCCCGGGGCCTCGTAAAGGAATCCCGGGTAACCGGAAGTCCCCCGGCATCATAGGAGCCGGGAGATATTTCCTGAGTGCGACTCTCGCAGACAAACTCCCAGTTACGGTCTTGCGGCAGGTTCTTAAGACACTCCAATCCCCGGTATTCATCCAGGCTGAGTGCTCCGGCTTTGAACCTGAGCCGGAACAGCATGTATCCTTCCCCGTTTCCGGTAACCGACACCCGCTCCCGGAGCCGGACATGGAGGGGCTCTCCCGGACGGATCCTGTTCCGGAACAGGGGCCAGATATCCCGGCCGGGATATTCATGACGGCTTTCCGAGAGCTCGCAGGGGCCGGGAGTTTCCGGCGGAAAGCTTTCATTCGGGAAGGACATGATCTTTTCCATCCCGCGATCCCGGGTTTTGCCGGACGCTGCCCTGTCCCCGCTCTGATAATCCCCGTGGGAAACATCATCTCCGGTAACATCGCTTTCGGTATTGCCCCAGATCTGAAGATAGTCATCGTAAAACACCTCAGCGAGCTCCAGAGAAGATACCAGCTCCGGATACTTTACCGTAAACCCGGTTTCCGCCTCAAAAATGCTGCAGTTCCCCGAGAGACTGTTATCTCTGGTATCCCCTACCCAAAACTCATAGCAGGCCGTGCCATCATCATCTCCGGCGCTGTCCTGACAGGTCCGGAAGCTGAGCCCGGTACCAAAATCAGCCTCTGTCATATCCGAGCTGAAGACATGAACGAGATGACAGGAGGGACTGCTTTCTACCGGAGCCGGACAGCGTACCTCCTGAAACCTCATCCGCTCCCGGGGCGTGCAGGATGCTGCATTGCCGGTACTGTTTTCTCCCGCGGGCATTTCCATGGCCGCAGTGTAAAGAGGCCGCTCCCTGAGAAGACGTTCCTTTTCCTGAGAGTTGGGTTCCCGAAGGGAGAGCGTCTCTGCAAGCTCCAGAGCCCCGGCGGCCATGGCATCATTAACATTGCTGCCCTGAGCGGATTTACCGAAGGTTCCAGGTGTTCCGGAAGTTACGGTCGTTCCCCCTTTTGCTCCTTCCTCCTGAAAATCCCTCCCCGTCGCAAAGATGTCCTGCTCCAAAGCGGACAGATCTCCGATGTTAAAGCTTCCCAGAGCGCTGTGCCCCAGAGACTGTCCGGCCTGCGCGGCCTGTTCCCTAAGTGTCAGGCTTTCCGGACTCAGGGATGACGAATATCCGTAGTCTGATGCCAGAGCTCCCGGAGGCGCGGATGCCGAAGCCAGAATAACAGCTAAAAGAACCGGGAAGCCCCGTCTGATCCCTGCTCTCCCGAAATTCCTTCCCGGAGTCCCGGTGAGCAGCTTTCTCAGTATCCGTCTCACCATCTGTTTCAGGGGGTTTTTCCGGGGCGTTTTCCGAAACGTTACGGTCTCAGCTTGTTTCCCAGATCCTTTCCCGCATCTCTTATTAGTCATGCCATCACCTTCCGAAAGATCTCCCGCTTCCTTTGTCCATTCCCTTGCCGCTCCCTTAACACTTGCATTGCCTGCTCTCAAAGACTCCCCCGCTTTAATTACCGCCGGCTCCGAGACAGCAGTTCCGGTAACGCCATACCACATACACCGCTTCATGAAACCCCGGCGGGATCCTGAGATCTCCCTGCCATTTGCTTACCGGTTCGCCCCAGAAATGCGTGCTTGAGGACTCCGCTACGGGATAGATCATGCTGAAGCGGTACATGGACTTATCGGCATAAAGAGAATGCTCCCCCTGACAGAGAGCCTGATCCCCCATGGTGTTCCGGAGAAGGCCGCGATGGTGCAGCAGGGTCAGCAGCCTGGCGGTAAGAAGGGAGGTGTTTTCGGTTACGCCGCCGGAAGAGCCCGCCCATCCGGTAAGAGGATAAAGGTAGCCCCAGGCTCCGGCACAGTGCGGGAGAGCCGTATTTACCTCGCCCCGGTAGGCGGCTATGGCATCCTGACTGCATGAAGCCACCCCGGCGGCATTGGCGGTAACCCGGGATTCCGGGATCTCCCGGAGGGCCCGGAGCTCAGACTGCCACACGGGATCCAGCTCCGAAGCATAGAGAAGATCCATATCCTGGTATTCGCTTCTTCCGCAGTTAAGGTCGCTGAAAATATTAAGCATGGTAAAAAGCGGAAAGGAATAGAGATGAGCGTGGAAAAAGCTGATATCCGTGGCCGCATCTCCCCCCGAACCCAAAGAACCCACCGTGCTTTCCGGAAGGGGGATCTCGGTTCCCAGCACCGGAAAGCAGCCCGGCTTCCGGGTAAACTCAATGAGAAACGCCGGCTCCCACAGCCCCATGACCACTCCGTAGTTCATAAGCCCAAGACTGTCCTTGCAGCCGCAGACCCTTTTGCGGGACGCATTTTTCGGCACGGGAGAGGAGCCGGTTCCGGCAAAGGTTCCCCCGATATACACCGGAAGCAGGGATGACCAGGGAATATCCTGAAGCACCTTCCCGAAAATGTCCGCCCGGGGGCAGACATAGCGGGAAAAACTGCCGCTTTCTCCCGCCGGGGCAGAATTAAGAGAGCAAAAGAGCCCTGCCATCACCAGAAGAAAAGCCTTGTTCCGGAGCCGTCCTTTCATAAAGATGCTTCCCCTCCCCAAACGATCCGGTTTTCTGAAAAGTCTCCGGAAAGACTCCCTAAGCCTAGGCATCAACCCCGAATTCCGGGAATAGCCCTCCCTGCGGCCTGAATGCCATTTCTTTCTGTCGCTGTTATCCCTGGTCATCTCAGTTAATCTCTTCAGTCTTGCAATCAATTATCTCAGCCGTCATCTCTGCCATCATCTCGCCGTCTGTTTCATTGAAGTCGTCTAAGCTCCGCAAAATCTCTTAAAGGCCCGGAATCTTCCGACAGCCCTTCCTTAATCCCCGAATCTCCCAGGCAGGATAATCCCGGGGAAGATCAGCAGCGCTCCATAGTCAAAAAACAGATTAAAAAGCCGGAATGTCAGCAAACCTGATTAAAAGGCGTTATCAGGGTTGTTCCAGCCGGAGATCCGGCGGATCCGGGACTTTCCCGGAAGGCGGCCGCCGGGAGAAGGATTCCCGGCATGAGAAGCAGCATCTTCCGCGCTCCCGCCCCGTCCCAAAGCTCCCGGGGGTAATCCGAAATCTCCGGCAGGAACATAAAGCGCAGCTTCAGGCTCTTCATCATGAACATGCTCAGGATCCGGAACCCGGCTGCCGTTAAAAAGCGGGGTACTCCCATTTCTAAGCCCAGCGGCTATCCTGTCCAGCCGGCGGGGGAACGTGCCGGCCGCATCCCGAAGCTTATGAGGGAGCCCCGAAACCGCCGCTAAAATCTGTTCCCCGGAAGCATCATCTTCCTGCTTTCCCCGCTTCCCCGAATCTCCCAGCCTTGCCCCTCCGGCGTCATAACGGGAGACGGTGTCAGGACTGCCGTAAAAACCCCCGCTCTCATCATCCTCTGAAAACGCCATTTCCCCCGGATAACCCGCGGTTACGGCAAGAGGACAGAGAGACAGCGCGGCCGCAAGAAGGATGCTGCACCCCCTCTCTAAAACCTCACGGAAAACGGAGCGGAAGTCATTCCCGGAAGCATGTCCCTCCCATCTCTTAACAGTCTTGTCTCCGGCTCTGTCCATGATGATCTGCGCTCCTCTTACACCCTTAACCTTTACACCATTACACCCTCACACTCACGCGTTCTTATGTTCTTACGCTCTTAAGCTCTTCCGGATCCCTTCCCGGGCTCTTTCCTTCCCGCGCGGTCTATACCCCGCTACCAAAGCCGAATGGCCCGATAGACATGAGCGGCACGGGACAGGGGAAAAGGGCCCAGAATGCGGGAATCCAGGGAATCAGCCTCATCCCCGGAAAGAAAGATGCGGCCCTGGGGGATCCGGTATTCCGGAACGCCCTCCTGATGCCAGCCTGCGGGATTACCCGAAGCCTTAGGCCCCTGAAAAAATCCCTTGGTAAAAACCCGTCGCCACTTGTCCGGAACTGCAAGGAGCCTCTGGCAGATCCCCTGACCTTTCCCGAAAACGCCGCTTCCGGAAGCCGGTTCTCCCGCCTCCTCCGCTTTAAGACAGAGCTCCCCTTCTTCAAAACGGACGCTGTCTCCGGGAACGCCCCCGATCCTTTTAAGGAGCATCGAGCCCTTCTTAAAAACAAACCAGTCCTCCCCGAGCTCCAGAACGGCCAGAGTATCCCGGAACCTTGCGAGATCATGGCTAAGGGCGGTTTTAAGGTCTTGTTCTTTCCTGAACAGGAATACCCGGCCAATGCAGGCTTTTTCCTGAAGATCTACGCCAAGACGCCATCCCGAGCCTGCCATGAAGGCCAAAGAGCTTCCGGACACAAGAAACAGCCCCGCCAAAAGCCCGGTGACTAATCTTCCCATCTTCCGTCTCACATCCGCCCCCTGCTCCCGGTCTCCTGGTCAGAAAGGCCTCCAGAATCTTCAGAACTCCCTTCTCCGGTATCCGATCCCGCGCCGGGGGCTCCTCCGGAGGCGGCCCTTTTTCGGTCATCCAGCACGGCATTCAGAGCGTCCGTGAGGGAAAGCCCGGCCTTCTGATACGCCCCGATGGCGCTGACGTCCTGAGCCCGGGTGGAATAAAGAAGCTGCCGGAAGGGATCCACCACCAGTCTCCCGATAGCGGAACCGCCGCCGCTGATAACGAAGATCTCGGAGTAGGCGCCAGGCTCGGTATGCACTGATTTCAGAAGGTCGTACTCTCCCGGAGTCAGGGGGAGCCGGGCCTGCTGCTTCAGGCCTTCGATGATCTCGGCCTTTTGTCCCAGAAGATAGGTATGGGCGCTGTTCTCCAGAATGGCCATGCCCGCCGGGGACTCGTAGAGATCGTTTATCGACTGCGTTACCGTAACCGCGGCCCCGCCGTACTTCCGGAATCTCCGGTAACCGGTTTCGATAAAGGAGGCGGTGTCCCCGTTTCTGAGGAGATCCCAGGCCTCGTCAATAATGAGGATCTTGGGCCGATCCCGCTCTCCCAGGTACATGTCCTGCTGGATCTGATAGATAAGCTGCAACAGCACCACCTGCTGAAGATGCTTCCGCCCCTTGAGCTCTTCCAGCTCCAGCACAGTGAGGTTTCCGGAAAACCGCATGGTGTTGTCTCCCGCAAAATAGGAGCCGTACTCCCCTCTGGTGGTAAACGGAAAAAGCTGCGTGCTGAGATCCCGGAGTCTTTGATCCTCTGCTTTGGCCAGCCTGTCCGCCAGGATATCCAGGGTAAGCCCGGTCTTATGGAGGGCGAACTCTTCCCGGAGGATCCTTTTAAGTCCCGCGCCCTGAAAATCGGTAAGCTTTTCCGTAGGGGCCAGCATGCAGCTTAAGAGGCCGCTCAGCATGTCCGCCTCTTCGTCGTAATTCCGGACGCAGCAGAAGGGATTCAGGGAGACTCCGGACCCCGGGCCGAAGGACAGAAAGGTTCCCCCCAGAAATTCCGTGAGCTTTTCATAGGAGCGGCCCACGTCGATAACGTAGCAGGAGGCGCCCCGGGCCAGAAAGCTCACAAGGAGCTCGTTCACGAGAAAGCTCTTCCCGGAACCCGACTGCGCCGCAATGCAGAGATTGTAGTTGGTGCTGGAATCGTAAAGGGAGAGGTTCATAAGCTGCCCGCTCCGGGAAATCAGGTTCAAAACGCTCTCTCCCGTGCCGGAGCTGTCCCCGAAGAGCGGCAGAAGAGGCAGGATCTCCCGGGTGGTGAAGGTGCGGTATCTCATAAGACTCCGGGCGGCCTCAGAATCGGCTCCGAAGGGCAGCGTGTTCAGAAATACCGGGAGACAGACATAGCGATCCGGGATCAGCTCAAAGCCGTTCTCCCGGTAATAGGTGCGGATCTGGGATCTGACATTCACGGCCGCGGCGGCATCTTGAGCAAAGGTTATCAGGCTCAGGCAGAGCTTCAGGGGCCGGGAGCCGTTTTCCATTTCCTGTGAGATAAGGTCAAAGCCCCGTTTCTTAACGGCCAGCCGGGGCATGAATTTCATAAGGGGGCCGCAGCTCTGATTCACCACCCACTGTCTCCCGGCGTTGATCCCGGATCTCAGCTTCTGCGTGTCCCCGATAAGCACGGTACCGGTCATGATAAAGGGTACCCGGATCCCTCTGGTGCCAGTCAGGAGATCCGCCTGATAGCGCCGGGCCTGACCGAAGAACACGAAATCAGGAAACCGCTTTACGGAGAAGGTATTGACGTAATACCCCCCGACCTCCAGATGATCCTGAAAAACCCGGACGCCGGAGTCATAGTCCAGAAGCTGATCGCAGAGGAGAACCTCGGGATTAACCGGAGCTCCCGGCCTGGTCCAGGAGGCAGCGGGACCGGCGTTAAAAAACGGCGTCAAAGCCTCCAGAAACATGCTGTCCCCCAGAGGTTCCGCCCTGATGCCGGCGGTTTTAAGCACCTCGGAAAGCGCGATCCTGAGGGTGGAAACTCTGGTGATATCCCTTTCATCGGGCTTTACCCCGGAAATGAGCACGGTCACCGTGATTAAGAGGAGGAAGTTTCGGACGGGACAGGCCATGTGCGGCAGCGGCTTTTTGGCGCCCTCTCTCAGGAATTCGTTTTTGTTTTCCAGGATGCTTCTCAGAAAGCTGTCCCGGGGCAGTGACACCGCGGTGGCGGTGTTTTCAGAAAGAAGCCTTTCAATTGCAGGAGAACCCATAAGGGAAAACTGCACTCTGGTATTCACCGGAAAATCTGAATTCAGGAACACCTCCAGACGATCGCTGATGCTTTCATCACCGCCGCTTAAGGGCCGGGAAATAAAGCCAAACCCCAGCTCCGAGGATCTGGCATTGCTGATAAAGAAGAGGGAATTCTCCGGATCATGGGCCAGCACCGGATACACCGAGCTCAGGCCCGCCACATAACTGCCGCTCATTTGTTCTCCCTTTGGCAAAGTAACACCGTTTCCGTCATGCTTGGAAACCGGGCTTATTGTAAGGGGAGAATTTTTCAGGGCTGTATATTAACCCTTTGCGAGTCCCGGGAAGCCCTATTTCATAAGGGTTTGATAGAGGAAGGTTTTTAGTGCGTCAGGGAATAAAAACGCAGATAAGCAGAACAAGCAACGATGACGATGTTTTCTCAGAGATAAGGTTTCCCGGAAGATGCGGTTCCGTTCGAGATTTCTTCATCCATGTTATTTGCTATCTACTCTCTCTGATCTGACTGATTTTCCGAATTGGACATGCTTTCAGGAAACGAAAACGCACGGGGAGATAGAGTCGAGAGGATTTCCGCGAGTCGGTGATTATAGGATAAGGCGATCTTGAATGTGACAAAAGTCTAAAAAATTGAATATTTACATGTCAGATCACAGAAGAATGATCAAACCAAGCAAAAAAATGGTCAAAAAAAAAAACAATAGTAAACTTAAGACGAGCGAGCGTACGTTCCTGGTACGGTCTGGACTATTAATAATAAAAGTGGTGCCACAACATCATTTTTCAAAAATAGAGAGGCTGTTTTAAATGATCCGTTAGATTCTGGTGAAGATCGACTATGTTGTACGGCACTCATTTATGAGAATGAAAGGTTGCAAAACAACTGATGTCCACTAGTTGGTATTCTTCACGAACGTGAAGCTGTTACTATCAGGGCCATAATAAGGTGTGATTGTATGGGGATTGGAAAAAAAATCACTGATAATGGGCTTACAGAAAAAGCAGAAGAAAAATCTGTTGAAAGTAAGGATTCTAAAAAAGAAATAGTATTCTTTCCAGAAGAACCAAAATATTCATTGGAAGATATAATTGTTCCGGCAAGTGTGGAGGAAAGAATACGAGATGTGGTTGAGTATAATACCATTAGACAAATAGTGTTTGAGGAATGGGGGCTAAATAAAACTCACCGCTATTCTAAGGGTATGGGTATTAATTTGTATGGTCCGCCAGGCACAGGAAAGACAATGGCTGCACATGCCATCGCCAGATCCTTGGGAAGGAAGATTATTTCTGTTAATTATGCTGATATTGAATCTAAATATGTAGGTGAGACACCTAAAAATATTCGCAGTGCCTTTAAGGCAGCAAAAGAGTCAAACAGTATCTTGTTTTTTGATGAGGCAGATGCAATTTTAAGTCGTCGTGTTACTAACATGACAAACGCTACTGATGTCAGTGTGAATCAAACAAGGTCAGTTATGCTGATGCTTATGAATGAGTATCAGGATTTTATCATATTTGCTACAAATTTCTTAGAAAATTTTGATCCTGCATTTGTACGACGCATATCATTCCATGTTAAGTTTGATTTACCTGATACAGATTGCCGCAAAAAATTATGGAAACTATATATTCCGGAAAAGATGCCAACAAATCTTGATTTTGATGAAATAGCTGAAAAATTTGCAGGCGTTTCTGGGAGTGATATATACAATGCCGTGCTTAATGCTGCTCTTAAAGCCGCGCGCAAGAAAATGACTTCGGTGGACAAGGAACTGTTTTTCACTGCTACCCAGGAAATATTAGATAGCAAAGCAGCAAATGAGAAAAGTGCTGTGACTGTAGAGAAACGACCTGTTTCGGAGGATTATGTCAGGGAACAAATGAGTTTGCAAAAGGAGGATGTGTAAATGTTACCAATTTTAGCTGGATTAGCCCTTTTGGTGGGCGGAATTTTGGTTGTCACCTGGTGGGATGAAATCGTAGATTGGCTGAAGGATATCGTACCTAAAATTAATAAATACTTTCAAGAACTGCCGCAACAAATTGCTCATGCAGCTGCAGTTTTTATTCAGCGTATTAACGATGGAATGGTGGCTATTCGTCACAAGCTCTATTACAAAGAAGAAGGAACTTGGATGGAAGAAAAAACCACCAGGAAAGTCAAGGAGAGTGAAGTACCTCAATTTATTCGCGACAAAATACGAAATCGTGAGGAAAATATTACTAAGGAAATGGAACAAGAATTGAAATTGGAGTTTTGAGGTTATTTGAGGAGATTCAAGTGGTTACAATAAACGAAATATTGAATGAAGATATAACGAAACTTGGTGCAAAACTGACTAAAGAAGTAGTTAATAATTTCTTTGATGCTTTTGATGATATCTTTAAATCCAATATGGATTTGACGGACATAGCAAACCTTTGCGGAAAGAGATTGGATGAGATAATTCTTAATGAAGAAAAGAATGGATTGAGTTATTCAGGTGGAATGTTTCATATAAATTACTTGAACGAAGTATCATTTGAAACTGCGTATGAACTTTATTTTCAGGATGAAAATAAGGAATGGGTAAAGAAGGAAGCTAAAAGCAAGCCGCAAAAAATGAGCTTTTTGAATGAAACATCAAAAGCTGAATTGTGTAAAAATAATAAAATATCCTTTGAAATAGATCCGCCTAACAGACAAGGTATAAATCTGATAGCAAAAAAACAATAATGGTTTTTCCTTGTGATAAATGCGGCTTGTGCTGTCGCTTGGTAGGGAATAGTATTCGAGCTAAATATCTATCTTTGCCTGATGGTACCTGCCGCTTTTTGAATAAAGCGAC
>NZ_JBGVBR010000031.1:0-50697 GCF_045225735.1 Succinimonas sp.
ATTGCTCTGTAAAGGATTGCCCGTTATCACTCTGGGGTTAGCCAGGTGATGATGCGGCATTGTACGATAATGGTGTGAGCTTACCAGCCGGCTTCGGTGTTATTAGATGTATTGGTAAGTTTTTCAGGCAGATTTCGGCATGGGTATGAAGAATTCATTCAAAAGCGCATTGTTTTGTTCCCTTTTGGGATTGTCCGGTATTTCTCTGGCCGGAGGTTATACCTATAAGGTTCCTTTTGACGGTGATTATGACGCGGCTTATTCTAAGGCCTTCAAGAGGATGGTCACTGATGTCAGCAGCGGAGCCACGGATCCTAATTCTCTCAGTGTGAATATTCAGTCCCTGATTGCTTCAGAGGACATTTCCATGGATGGCTCGGAATACATCATTGTTTTTGACGAAGCCAAGATCAAGAGACTCATTTCCCGGGGAGATATTTCTGTGTGGAGAGGTCTGAGTCAGCCTCTGGTTGCCTGGGTGCTTTTGGGCCTTCCTGAAACCGATGATCTGGGAGAGCAGAAATACAAGACTTCATTTATCACTGACGCCGAAGATCAGTTTCTTGCCGAGCTTAAAAAGGCCGGTTCCAGAAACGGGGTCAATCTTCTGATCCCGCTGTTTGATCTTGACGACATGGCTGATCTCCGGGCTTCCGATGTGATGCTTTCCGATTCCGAGAAGGCTGGCAAGGCTTCTCAGAAGTACAGCTCCGGCTATGCTCTTCTGGGCGTTCTGAGTCCGGAACCAGGCGGGCAGTATCAGTTTGCTTACCATATAGTGAATATTTCCCAGAAATCAGAGGTTTTATCGAACTCCGTTTTTGGAAGTCTTTCTCAGGTGGCGGTGCGGTTTTATCAGGATCTTAAAAACAATTCTGCGCTGTTTTCTGCCAAAACGGTCAGGGATGAAAGCAGCAACCCTGGCCGTGATAACAGCTCTGATACCAGTGAAGTTCCGGGATACTCTCATGTGGAGGCTCTGGGACTTGGAAAACAGGATGACGGTTCATACCGGGTTCTGGTGCAGGGTGCGGTGAACTTTTCTATCATGAAGCAGATAAAGGACGACCTTTACGATAAGGGGTTCCAGTCGGTAAGCATTGCCGAGGTGAAGGGCGGGGATGTGGTTTTCTTACTGAAGCCTGCCAAGGACATGGTGCTGGAAGAAGCGATCGCTCAGGAAAAAGTACTGGTTAACAGAACTCAGTATGTTTATCTCTATAACCCGCGGGCCTACGGTCGTAACAGCTCCGGTAGTTCCGGAAGCAGCACGGGATATTCCGGAGACAGCAATACCAGGGCTGATGACGGAGATTTGACCAGCGCATCCCGGAACGGCAATGATGATGCCGGATCCGGTATTTCATACGATGAGGCCGCTCGGGAACTCAGGGATCGTTATAAGCGTGATTCCGGCGGTTATCCGAACCCCAACAACAGACTCCATACCGGGGGAGGCGTTGTAGAACGTTAATCTGTCAGAGGCAGGCAGGCGGAATATGGCGAAGAATAGTTCTGAAATTACAGAAAGCGGCATGCAGCTGCCCCTGACTCTTTCATTTGGGGCGGGGATTTCCATGGATTCGTTCTGTGTGTGTCCGTCCAATGTTGCTGCCTACAACTATATGAACGAATCGGTCAATGCGGCTCGGGAAGAAAGGCGTTTTCTCTATCTTTACGGTCCTTCCGGCAGCGGCAAAACCCACCTCATAAAAGGAGCCACTCTCCGAGCGGAGGCAATGGGCATGCATGCCACCGTTTTGGATATGGCCAAAGTAAGTGAGTTTGACTGGGATTCCATGTATACCATGATGGTAGGAGTGGAAAGCTATGATGTCATTCTTCTGGATAATATTGATGCCATTGCCGGTAACAGTAATCTCGAGGCTGAAATCTTCAGCCTTTATAACCGCTGGCTGGGGGAGCCCTCCGGTTTTCTGGCGGTAGCTTCTCACGAATCCCCTACCAAATCCGGTTTTGGTAAGCGGGATCTTATTTCCCGTTTTTCTTCAGGGGTAACACTATCCGTGGACTGTCTCCCCCAGGAAATGTTTCCTGAGATGCTGATGCGGCGGGAGAAGGCAAAAGGCGGCATTCTTCCGGCTTCCCGGGCGGAGCAGATTTCCCGCCGGGTGGACAACATCAGGGATGCAGTGAAAGCTGTGGATCTTATTGATGATACCAGCATTGCCAATAAGAAGGGCGTTACCAAAAATCTGGTTAACCAGGTGTTGGATCGGCTTTTTAAGAAAGAAGAGGATAAAAGGAAGCTTTTCTGACACCTGATTCTTTTGGGCAACTACATCTATGAGTTCTTTTCCGTGTCATGCCGAGTTATGTGGCAGGGCAGTCTGTGTAAAGTTTTCCGGAAGCAGAATACAGCATGTAAAGCATCGGTATTTTGTACATGCTGTTAAAGATTTCGATCTGATATCTGGCAAAGAAGTAATAGCTAAACTGATCCCGAAATTTGGGTTAATCAGAATATGGTAAATGGAGTTCCGGCCCAGACCTTACGCGGCAAGATCCGTTAAGTTAGCTGGATCATGCTGACGCTGGCACGGATCTCTTTGCCCTGATTGCTGGTTTCGGTTCCTCACTCATAGGACTTCAGTTTGGCTTGGAGATGGCACTTTTGACCTGACATATCCTGAATTTTGGCAGCGACTGAGATCAATAGGGTTTTCTGCGTGATTTGAACCAAAATAAAAGTAGAGAATCCTTAATTTTAGCCACGGTTCTAGCAAAAATTACTATTTTGACTTTTTGTACTATACTTATAAATAGTCATCACTGAAAGACGTTTTATATTTCAGACTGATTCATAAGTAATATGCGGTTTTGTATAATTGATAATAACAGAGTGATAAAATTGCAAATAATTTTATAATAAATTGCAAACAAACTGGAAATGATATGATTTATATAAATAAAGATATTTATTCTGAAAAATACGCTGATATGATCTACGAGATATATACTTCAATAAAAATAGGTATTGGATGTGAGCTTTTATACGTTTATTTTGGATATCCATTTTTTAATCATGGAAATGTTTCTACATTTATTCCTTTTTTTATTATTTGTGCAAAAGGTTTTGTGGTTGTTTGTAATGATGATAACAAAGAACAATATAAAAAAGAATTTATTAATATAATGATTGAAAGAAAAATATTGAGAGATATCAGTGCAAGGATGGATAAACAATACTATATACATTTTGTAAATCCTGATAACTATACTACTGAATTATTTAATCTGTTTTGCTCAAAAAATGATAGCTTTAGTAAAATAGCTATTGATGAAGCTCGTTATGCTTTTAATAAAAAATATAGAATAGAAACGCTTGCAAGAGATAATTTTCACTTGCAGAAAATATATTAGCACTAGTTCTTTAACTAATTTAAACTTAACCAGATGTTGTGCTAATAACAATGTATTAATGTAATTATTTATAGGGTTAAGGTATATTAGTCAGAAATATTTAGAGACAAAAGTTTTTATAAAACCGATATATGTTAATTAAATTTAGAGTGATTTAAGGGGTTGTCATTGATAATCATTTTAATCACCTTGCCAATATTGCTTGTGATTTGACCTTTTAATTTGTGTATGTCTTGATTTATGTGCTCTTCCTGATTAATGGCTGTAAGCACATTATCGGCAAGCTTGCCAATTTTAGGATTACTTTTCGCATTCATATGTGTTAAATCACGCAAAACATTATACGCATAACTATATCTGCCATGTTCATCCATGGACAGGAATTCTGCTTCATGCCCTTGTATATGCGTGTAATAGCTGCCTTCTATGTGTAATATAAGGAAAAGCTCAAATCCCGGATTTGTTACAGCAGCAATATCGTTCTCTTCAATTGATGAAACAAGTTCATCATAACCGGAGACCTTGTTTTCAAAAATATCACCGTCAAACACAATAATCATTTTATCACGATGAGGATCAAAGCCGAGTTCAGGATTTTTCTTTTGCGCATCTGCAAATGCTTTAAGATTCTTCGGGAACGAAATATCCTTGTCTTTTCCGGTTTTTTCACAAAGACGGAGTTCAATTAATTGATGGATGCCCAATTGCTTTCTTAAATCAATCAGTCTTCTGAAATAGTACGTTTCTGTATTTAATCCTTCGCAAATGAAATAGAATTTTTTAAAAGGTTCGATTTGTTCCTGATTATCATATGGACGACTGTTCCAGTTGGTGTAAATATGAACAGGCATTATGATTCTTCTCCTTCTGAGAAAGCAAACTGCTGGAACACAGGAATTGCTCCGTACCTTCCGTCAAGATAGGCTTTGCTCAATTCATGATCGTACAATTTTTTGAAACGATCTAATGAATAAAGCTTGCTGGCGTTTTTCCCATCTCTTTCAATGAACCAGATCTCATCTCTTCTGAACAGATTGTAATCCATGATAGCATTATCATGAGTTGTGAACAAGAGCTGGTTTTTATCTTTTTCATGATTCGTTATAAATAACTTTAATAAATGTTCAGTTAGTTTTGGATGAAGACTGCGATCCAGTTCATCCACCACGAATATGTTATCATTTTGAACAGTCATAATTATTTCTAAGAGATCAAATAATCTTCTTGTTCCTTCAGATTCCTCATAAAAACTGAATTCATAAGGTGAAGCCCCGTGCTCTAAGATAATGATAGATATGTCAGGATTACCATTATTATCCATATTTATAATAAAGAAATCTCCTCCTGTGCGACATATAAACGGTAATTCAGACATCTTGCTCCTGTTTTCTTTCAATTCAGTAATAATAGTGTGTAAAATCCGATATGCGTCAGTTTTATTAATTTCTTCCATTGAAACCTGACGTGTCTTAACACTTGTTACTCCTGTATCAAATGTTTTAATCAAAGCGCTTATATTGTTTATATTTTCATCATTATATGTATTTTTCCCTGATATTCCTGAATAAGGATCTATTACGATTATATTGTTCATAAGATAGTTAAATACGTCATGAAAAAATTTTAAATTAGAATTATTGTCAAATTTTTTAACATGGTTCATTTCCGCAAGAAAAAGCAGTGTGCTTTCGTCTGAAAAATCATTTGAGTAAACTTTAAATCTGCTTTCTTCTTCATCAGAAAAATTGATGTTGTCACCAAGAGTCGGTTTATTATTTTCATCTCTGGTAAACAGAGGGGCGGCACCGCCATCTTCATTAAGTTTATATAACCATTCCTCTTTAATTTTTCTTTGATTTAGCACGGCGCTGAAACCGTATGCATAAAATTCTTCGCCAATGGAAAACTGTAACTCAAATACACTATCTTTGGTTTTATTTTCTGCTCTGTTTTTGCAAAAACAGTTCATGCAGTTAACGGTAAGACCATTCCGTAAAACCATTTGGATAAATGAAAATAAAGAAACTAAATTAGATTTCCCGGATGCGTTTGCGCCGTATACAACTGCATTGTTTAGTATTTTTGTATTCTTTATCTGTACGAAGTTTTTTGGACAGTCGTTTATTCTGTTAGAGGAAATCATGGAAAGTTCCTCTTTTAAATCGAATGATTTATAATTTTCAACTGATATCTTGATTAGCATAGAGGACTCCTGCTGTAAAAATAATGGCTCATTCTTAGTATTAAATTATAAACTGCCGTTCTTTTGGTTAATAATCTAAAGTAAATTCCATATCATAGGATTTTTTTCCGAATGTCTTCAGGATGATCTTCTCCCAGTAAATACTTTAACTTACTCAGCGTAGTTTAGTATTTCTCGCCAATGCCATGTTTTGACCATTTGCGCCAGACCCTCTACTTCATCATGAAGTCAGTTTATGATTAAAGTCGTGTTATTAAGGCTTCAATCTCTGTTCATTACGCATTCCATAAGATCATCTGTGGCTGGACTGCTGGTTTTAAAACCTGACACTGAAACTGCGTTGTGGTCTAACATTCTGATGTGAGAGGGGGAATCAATATTGGCAAGTACAGTTGGTGAGTGAGCCGTGATAATGAACTGAACTTCAGGAAAGATGTTCCTGAGTGCTCCGATTATGCTTTTCTGCCAGGCCGGATGGAGGCGCATGTCAATGTCGTCTATCATAACAATACCCGGAGTTTTCCGGGTGATGTCATCTTGGAGATCCGGATTCAGCATGGCCATTCTGGAAGCCAGATCTCCAACCATGCTTAATGTTACTCTAAGACTGTCACTTAGCATTCTGAAAGGAAGACGCTCTTTCTGACGTTCCGAATTTATGTATTCAATTTCAAATTCGCGGCTGTCGGTCTTAAAATCAAAATCAGGAATTTCTTTGCCTTCTTTACCTTCCTTGCCTTTGTCCGTACCGGCTTCCATACAGGCATAGCATCTTCCCATTGCCTGTTTGACCACCATGAGTTCCGGAACGTTTTTTCTGTTTTGATACTCAACGGCAAGCATTCTCCTGAACCATCTTAGAAACAGCTTTTCATCTGAAGCTGTGTTAAGGCAATGGTCATATCCCTGAGTTCTTTCAAATCTGCCGAAGATCCATTCGTCTGCGGAGTCTTTCTTTTGCTTGTACAAGCGATCTGTTCCGTAATATGCGATTACCGGAAGAATAAGGTTCTCTTTCCCTTTGCTTACAGCACTCCGAAGCTCCTGGCTGTATTCAGTTATCGGTTTGGAGTCCGCGGTCTTTGTTCGCCCCCCTTCCTTCAGGAGACTTCTTTTCCAGTGAAAATCACGGGATTCAGCGCTGATTTCCACTTCAATTTCAGCAGGGAACATCTTGCGATTAAGAATTGTATTTTTTGATTCAGAAGAATCGGCGGACTTAAAAGACTGCAACCGAACATCATCCTGAGACAGACTGTTAAATGTACCTCCCGTCACTCCCGTAAGATAGCTTCCCAGCGCAATTGACAAAGCATCCAGAACAGAAGATTTTCCGGAACTGTTTTTTCCTGTTAATACGGTACAATGTTCGTCAAAATCAATTGACAAATCTGAAAAACATCTAAAATTTTTTAGTGTCATTCTTTTAACAAACATTGCTTTTCCTGTACAGGCTTTACTTCTCATGTACTAGTTTAGGAGATTTGTATTTAGTATTAGCGTATGTGGTAAAATTTATTACCAAACTGTATTAAATACAGCTAAACAACCTTTATTTTTCAAGCCTTCGTAAAAAGCGGCGACATACCTATCTGCGTTTTTCGCTGATATGAAAAATCACGCCGCTTTTTCGATTTTTGGTTTGATTTTGACGTTTAGCACTGTTTTATCAGCTTTGCGGTGCATCCTCCTCTTTTTCCGGCGGCGCTGCGATGGGTACCGGATCCCGCGAGGGCCACATGGTTACCACGGTCTTGATAAACACAGCCAGCGGGATTGCCAGCACGATACCCCAGAAGCCCCATATTCCGCCGAAGAGAAATACTGATACCAGAATTGAGAAGGTGTCAATTTTCAGGGCTTCCGAGAACAGCATAGGTGTAATGACGTAGGCGTCAACGATCTGAAGCACTACATAAACCGACAGCAGGATCAGCATATCGCTGCTGAGACCGAACTGCATAAGCCCCACGCCAATAAGGGGGATGGTAATGATGACAATGCCTACGTACGGCACTAAAACGCTGAGACCTATTCCAATGGCAAAAAGCAGAGTGTAATTAAGTCCCATGATTCCCAAAAATATGCCGTTAATTATGGCGACAATGAAAATGTGGATAATGTTGCCAATAAGGTATTTGGAAATAAGCCTGTTGATTTCTTTCCAAAAGGCCGCTACTTCATCATAGGCAGAACAATAATGACCAATGAGGTTAAGAAGCCGATCCTTGTCCTTAAGCATGAAAAAAGCGAATATGGGAACAATCAGGAAATACACCGTTATAAAGCTCATAGTGTTCATGAAAATAGGAGCAATCTGCTTTATGGCCGGAGTAATAATGTTTTTAAACCATTCTTCAAGATATATCACAGCGGATTTCAGCTGATCCACGGTGACAATGTTCTGATAGCTTTCGGGAAGCTTGCCCCTGATTTTATTGAACTGTTCTGTGATCCAGCTCATAGCCTTGTCGTTTTCAGCCTTGTCGATCTCCTCCTGGACTTTCTTCTTGTCTTCTGCTGCGTCATCTGATGAGACATTTCCTGAAGCTGGGGTTTCTGCCTTTGTTTCTTCGTTGATGTTTCCTGATGCTGCCGTTTCGGAACTGTTTGCTTTCAGAGAAGCTGTGTTGTCTTTTGTTTCCTGAGAATCAGGAAGAGGGTTTTCAGGATTTATATTCTCTGAGTTAGCTGAGTCCTGATTTTCTGAGAGCAGGGGAGTGCTGGAATCAATCCCGCTATTAAGCACCGCTCCTTCCTTGCCGCTGTCTTGTTCCGGATTTTCCCTAAGGCTGTTTTCAGATAATGCCTGCGGTGTTTCCTCCTGATTTGCATCTTTGACCGGATTCTCCGTATCGGATACTTTGCTGCTATTACCTGAGGTATCGGTGGAGGTATCCATTGAATTCTTGTTCAGCGCCTTGTTCTCGGCGTCCTTGGCTGCAGCTTCTTTTAAACTGCCTTTTATATCGGATGCCGGGGTATTGCTGTTATTTAAGGCAATGCCGATTTTCTGGGTCATGGCGGTGATTTGCTGCGCTGCCGGCGGTACTACGGCAAACAGGATTCCCGCTACCAGGAGGGCTGCGCTTCCTAAGACAATTGTGGCGGCGAAGGTACGGCTGACACCGTGCCTTACCAGAAAGGACACCGGCCTTTCAAAAATAAAGGCCAGCACCAAAGCGGCAATCAAAGGCCCGAAAACTCCGCTGCCATAGTACACCAGAAGAAAAATTGTTATGAACTGGAGTAACAGAACAGCGCTGGGGGGATTCGAAAGATTGCGAAAATACCACTTTTTGATAAATTCAAACATGTTTCACTTCTTTTTATTTTGTCTTTATCTTTTAACAACACCGGGAATAAAGCCGGAAAACACGAGAATACGCCGTTATGCTATCACAAAGCCCCTCGGAGTGCTAACCGTAAACCGGGAAGATGATAGCTCCCCGGGGATGTATTACTTATCGGGCTTGCCTTGCAAGTATTCCGCTGTCTCCGATTATACTAAAGACCATAAAAGCATTCCGCATCCGGATTAGGTGCTTAAACATCAGGGGCGCAGCAGTGCCGGACGACTGGTAATGCTTTATCTTTCAAAGCTCTGTATGCAAGGATGCTCTTTCATATTCGGTATATCCGCAAATGGCAGTTCTGCCGTGTGCTGCAAAGCCTTGTTAATTTTGCTTTTCACACAGAATGCATTTAGGCCCCTGAAATATCATTATATAGGCCTTAATCTGTTTTCCGCTGAAATCCAGAGCGGAGCAGTACATCAGGGCTTTGTTTTCAGATTCTCTTTTAAGACGCCGGAGTTCTGATTCATAATTATTCTCATTGCCTTCTCTCTTGTCTGTGTCGGAGATTTCAGGCAGATGCCTGAATTTAAAGAGATAAACGCATTCATTGCTTTTACCGCGGTTAACCGTAACAACCAGATCCGCCATTGGTTCGCCTTCGCCGGTACTATTAATGGCGGGAATTCTGAGAGGCTTCTGCATTTTGGCCTGTATGCCGCGCGTTTGTGAAAGTTTGGCATACAGGGTCAGATTTAAAGCCTTTTCATTCCTATGAGTCAATATCGGGTTGGTAACGATGCTGCTCAGAAATTCTGTGCAGGATACTGCAAAGGATGAGAGGTCATCTTCCGTATTTTCAAGGGGGGAGATATCAAGCGCGTATGAGGTGAATGCTGTGTCAGGGGTTAATCTGAGATTTATGGCGCACTCATCGAAGCTTCTGGCCATTAAAAGATTTGGTATACGGAGAGTCAGCCTGCCGCCCTTAAATTTGGGAGCAGTGGTCAGATATCCCAGATGATACAGTATGGACAGGAGCTTTTCTCTGTCCCAGTCAGTATTTCCAATCAGATCAAAGTTCTGATACAGCTGACTGACAAAAAAGCATTTTCCGCTCAGATAGGTATCGAGAATGTCATCTGCAAGTCCGGCTCCGGCGGTATTCAACAGATGTTCAAGTTTTTTGCCATAGTGATCACAAGAGGGAGCAAGACATAATTCCGGAGGAGCAAGCTGTTCTTGTTCAGCGATTTCATGCAGATAGAAAAGACACAGGGAAGAGTTAAAGACCGTTTTCGGGGATGCGGCACTGAAGCAGTATCCGCCGTATACGGGCTTCATGAGAGTAATAAGATTCGATACGCTGACACCGAACTTATCTGTATCCACAAGCTTTGGTATCAGGACACCAAGCTCCTCTTCGGTAAAACCGGCATAGGTACTAAACTTTGGTTCTGATGTTACATTAAGGGAAATGTCAAAGCCTGACACCAAAGAGTTCAGCGATACCGGTAAAACTCCGGTGATGAAGGTTTTGGAGATGCAGTCATTGGCTCCTGATTTTATGGTTTCATAGAATGCTGCGATGAATCCGTAAGCTTCGGTTATTGTTTTGGATTGTTCCTCGTCCCGGAACAGAAGCTTACGGGCAAAATTGTCGTACTCGTCAATCATGACATACAGAAGCTTTTTGGAAGAAAACTTTTTGTAAGCTGAAAGAAAGGTTTTCAACAATCCTGACGGCGTTTTTGTTTCATTTTTGGCGGGGTTAAAGACAAAATCCGGGTATCTTTTCTTAAAGTCCGCTATTCCGGACTTGATGGCGATAATAAAACCATTAACAAGGGTATTAACATCGCGTCCCCAAATTCCGGAAAAGTCAAAATCAATCACATGGTACGTATTCTTGCTTGAAAGATCCTTTTCGTAAATTGCCGTTTTTGAAAACAGCTCCTCGTACCGATCCTTGTATGAAGTATCATAGAAGCACTTCAGCATCAGAATAAAGGCGCTTTTGCCGAAACACCGGGGGCGGAGCAGCAGAGGAGATCTGGACATGCTTTTGGTATCAAGCTCCGCGATAAAGCCGGTTTTGTCTGCAAAAGCGACTTTATCCTGTTGGAATTCATCAAATGAAATATGTCCAAAAGGATTGTTGAGTAATGATGGCATATTGTCTGTCATTATGTAATCACTGTTTAAGCAGCGAACTCCCGAAGTTCAGACGCTCGCATCTTTGCTGCCTTGCATAGCGCAGCGGTAAAGGCCGCGAAGGAAAAACGGTTATGCGCTGCAGACTCATTTGGTTCGGGCGCTCATTTTGTTGTATTCCGTAATTCAGAGTCCGTTAATTACAATGTCGTAGTATGCCGCGTAGTATGGCACGTACGCTCTGATCTGTTTTTGGCGCCTGTTTAGCACCCTGATAAATTGGGCACAGCGTCAAAAGTCTTTAAACCGCTAGTTGCGAAGATAATGGAAGACCTTTGGATCTCAAAGACAAATTGACGTCCGGAAAAAGCTTTCTGCTGCGGTCTTGCCGGCAAAGAACAAGCACGGGCCTTACCAAAAAATATTAAGGCCAATCCGCGCAAATAGCAACATTGCGAGAATTCTTCTGCGACTGTCCTGATATTCGGTGCCTGGTATTTGCCGGGGCACAGTCGGTATCTCTGCCTGTTTGTTGATTCCGTCTCGTTCTCCCTTGGGATCATGGTTTTTCCGGTATCCGGAGCGAATTGGGGTAGAATGATGTCCTGATAATGCGGCTTATTCAGTCAGATGTGGCGGTGGAGACATGTTCTTTAAATTTCAGAAAAACTTTAAGCTTTTGCTGCTGACCGGTCTTCTGGCTTTTGGCGGGGCCTTGGGATCAGACTTCAATATCGGTACCGCCGGTGTGCGGGGAATGTCTGTCGAAAAGGAAAATGAGCTGGGGCAGTATTTTATGATTGTGGCCAGATCCCAGCTGCCTATTGTTAATGATCCCGTTCTCAGCGAATATCTTGCCGGAACAGTTGGCCGCATGGCGGCACAGGCGCAGGGAGTCCGCTACCCCTTTGAATCCTTTTTTGTCGAGGATCGGAGTGTAAACGCAGCAGCGTTTTTCGGCGGCAAAATAATGGTCAATACCGGACTTATTGCGGCAACGGATACGGAAAGCGAATTTGCCGGAGTGCTGGCTCACGAAATGACTCACGTTACTCAGAGACACCTGGCCCGCAGTCTTGAAATTCAAAGCGATGCCCAGACTGCCGGCATTCTGGGCATGATTGGCGGACTTATTCTGGGGGTGGTGAATCCGGCTCTGGCTATGGCCACAGTGACGGCTTCAGTAAACGGGGCGCAGCAGGCAGGCATTAACTACACCCGTTCCAACGAAGAAGAGGCGGACAGAATCGGAATTGATCTTCTTTATAGATCCGGCTTCAATCCTGAAGGAATGCCTTCCCTGTTTCGCAAGCTGCGGGCGATGGACAATAAAATTAATCCCGCCTTTGAAATGCTGCTCACCCATCCCCTCAGCGAAAAGCGCGTGGCTGATGCGGAAAACCGTTCCCGTCAGTTCAAGAAAAACAAGTACTTTGAAAGCACGGATTATCAGTTTGCCAAAAGCAGGATTCTGGCCCGTTACAGCGGTATTTCCAGAGAACACCTGAAGAGCGAGGCAGAAAGACGGGTAAAGGTTAATCCGGAAGATTACGGTGCCTGGTATCTTCTGGCTCTGACCGCTACCGATGGCGGTGATTTCAGCGCGGCCAGGCAGGCTCTGGATGTTTTGAACCGCAAATTCAGCGCTAATCTCTTTATTATTGACACCATGACTGATTATCTGACCGGATCCGGAAAGGCTGCTCAGGCTGTTGAAATGCTGGAATCACAGTTAAGGAAGCACCCTGATAATGAGGTTGTGGCGGTGAATCTTGCTCAGTCATATCTGGAAAGCGGAAAGACCGACAGCGCCATTCAGATTTTGAGACGGCTTAATCGTTCAAAAGAATCGGTGGTGGGTAAAGAACTTCTCATGAAGGCCTATCGCATCAAAAAGGATACCTGCAGCATGTACCAGCTTAATGCCGAGCTCATGAGCTACCGGGGGCGCTGGGAGCAGGCGCAGATGAATGCAAATACCGCTCTCAGAGTCTGCAAGAACAAAAATGATGTCATGAGAACCAGAGCGCTGATTTCAAAGATAGTAAAGGATCAGGCTGTTTACAAGGAGCTGATGAAGTAAATCGGCCTGTTTGCTGAACATTTGCTGCCTCGCTGAGTATGTTTTGCTATTCGGTTGGTTTTGCAGTTCATGAGCTATAGAAACGGCACCATATAGACAGGCTGGTATTGGATATTGTTTTCTTTTTTCGTGTCCTTGGTGTAAATGACATAGCTTGAGAGAATCCGGGCGTGGTATTTTTCAATAAAAGCGTCAAGAGAAGCATGTGTCTGGTAACCGGATGATTTTATTTCAAGAGGACAGATTTTATTTTTTCGGGAAATTAAGAAATCAATTTCAAATTTGCGTTTATTCTCTTTGTTTTGAAAAGTATGATAAAACAGACTGTTTCCCTCTGCTGTCAGCATCTGAGCCACAGCATTTTCATACAGATATCCTAAATTAAACGGCAGCTTATCGTTAAGGAGTTTTTCGTAAATTACGTTATCGGTGAAATCCTTATCCTTGAACATGAGGGTTGCAAAAAGCCCGGTATCGCATATGTAAAGCTTGAATTTTGTCAGATCCTTGATGGCGGACATCCCTATAACCGGGTCATTGGTATGATAGGACGTCAGAACGATTCCTGAATTCTGCATCTCGAAAACCAGTTCCAGAATGTCTTCTGCGCGGTAATTTTTGAGGACGCTGGATACGTGATATCTGGAATCATTTTTGTTAAGCTGAGCCGGGATGTTTTCAAATAAGGCTGAAATTCGTCCTTTGGGATCAATTTTAGCAAAGTCGTTCATGTACAAATTGATGATGTCCCGTTTTACCAGGTCTGTCTTTTTAAAATTGTTGTACTTAAGATAGGCATCCACGGCCTGCGGCATGCCTCCTACCAGCATATACAGCCGAAACCGCTGCAGAAGTTCCCGATTTGTTTTTTCTCCCAGTTTTATTCCGGATTCAAAGGCCTGCCGCAGGAGACGACAGGTTGCGCTGTCACCCACAGCCCAGAGAAATTCTTCGTAATCCATGGGATACATGCTGAGTTTTCTTTCTTCGCTGGGGATGACAATATCCTTCACGTTCCGGCGAATGGAAATTAGCGAACCGGTTTCTATGTAATCGTAACGGTGATCCCTGACGAGGTGCTTAATTGCCTGACGGGCCTTGGGGCACAGCTGCACTTCGTCAAAGATTATCAAAGACTTTCTCTCGATAAGATCTGTTTTGTACTGGAGTTGGATCTGGAGAAAAAAGTAGTTTAGATCAGAAAAATTATTAAATAGTTCCAGCACAGATTGTTTTGCTGCTGAAAAATCTATAAAAATAAAACTGTCGTACTCATTTTTACCAAATTCCTGAACTACTGTTGACTTCCCAACGCGCCGTGCTCCTTCAATGAGAAGTGCCGTACTGCCGTTTGATTCATGTTTCCATTGGAGAAGTTTGTCATAGATTTTTCTTTTAAACATGATTGCTTGATTCCGTTACGGTGAATCCTGCTTTTGGCGGGAACAAGGGGGCAAAAATACAGTTTTTATAAATCGAATTTACCGCAAAAGTAAGATTTTTGCAGTTATGTTTCACCGCAAAAGTTTGGTTTTTTGAGGTTATCAGCAAATTGTGAGTTTTTGTTTGGCTGTTTTAACGCAAAATCAATGGTTTTATATGAGTGATTTCCCGCAAAAATGCAATTTTGGGCAGATCGCAGGCTCGAACCAGACGCATGGCAAGAGAAAATTGTATGGTAAGTTTAATGCAAGCACCGCACGGTGCGAGTGATATGGCACAGCTTTGTTTTTCAGGGTGAATGCGGGTGGTACAACGGAGGAGCGGGAAAGGAAGCAGGGCTTATCAGCCCTGCAATCAGCCATTTCAGCGGATTTTAGCTGCAATAAAAGGGCGGACTTAATACATCAGAGAGTAAACAGCTCTGCGGTATTTGCCCTGCAGGGGATCGCCGTTCATGGTGGAAAGAATGTCAAGATAAACCTTCTTAATGTTTCCGGCGTTGAGATCCCTTTTCAGGTAGCTGAGCAGAAGCTGTAAGGCCTCTTCAGTCTTCCCGTCCTGACTCCAGGCGGTGGCCAGCTGTTCCGCAATGTCAAGATCATCGGGATTTTCCTGATGCCGGGTCTCAAGAATGCGGGTTTCCGGATTTTCCCGGTTCTTTTCAGCCAGCGTGAGAGCGGCCATAAGATCCTGGTAGATCTGGGACTGCTGATCAGCGGGATCCGTTCCTGCCAGAATTTCCCGGGCCTTATCCAGTTTTTTGGTCTTAATGGCGATATCGGCAAAGCCGAACCTGATGTTGATGTCCTTGGGGGCTATTTCAAAGGCTTCCTGAAGCTTGGCAAAGGCTTCGTGGTTTTTGCCGGCTTCCTCAAGCTTCACAGCTTCCGCAAAAAGAATTTTTTCTTTTGCGGGCATAAAGGAAGCAATGAGACCGGGAACAGCCTCCAGATTTGAAAGTCTGTCAGAAAGCACCAGATCCACCGGGCGGCCGTTTTCCAGCACGCAGATAGCCGGAAGCGAAGTAATGCCAATCTGAGCGCAGATGCTGTAGATAGCAGGATCCGAAACGTCTGCTTCTGCCAGAATTAAGAATTCATTGCCTGCTCCTGCGGCGTTTTCCAGAGCCTGAGTCAGGGCTGCGGATTTGGGATCCTGCGGATCAAAAACGTACAATAATACGGTTTTTTCAGCTGATTTTTGGATAATATCCCTGATGTTGTTTTGATTTGCGACTTCTATCATTTCCTTTACTTGTCCTTAAATTTATTAAGAATCTTAATGGCCTTAATCAGTGTTGACATATTGGGCTGATTCTTGTGTTCATCATCATCGCTGTAGATGCTGGCATTGCCATGCTTGTCAAAGGCAGTGGTCTGATTGCTTGCTATGATGCGGATCTCCGAGGAATCTCCGCTCAGGATCCAGGGGCGGTTATCCAGATCCCGCACATTCATGCCGGTGCTGTAGGTATCGTAGCTGTTGCGAATGCCTAGTATTTCTCTGGAAATGGTGGGCGCTAAATCCTGAGAACTGGTGAGCGCCGTGATTTTTGCCGGGATAATGGCATCTGGCCAGCTGATAATAAGAGGCACGTGAAAGGTGCGGCGGTCATATTTGGCATCTTGGTATCCCGGGAATGGGAGAGAAATACCCCGGAGAGCGGTAATGATAAACACGGTGTTTTTGAGCCGGCCTTCCTCCAGCAGCGCTGACTGGACTTCATCGATAAGGACATCGGTGCTGAGCAGGGTGTTGTAGTAACGGTTGTATACCTGGGGGTCGCCGATTTCAATATTGTCTGAAATCAGCTGGCTGTAGGGAATCTCCGGCTGAAATTTCCGCGGGGCGGTCTGGGAGTCCTTCAGGGTTATCGGAGCGTTAAGGTTGATTATCATCATCTGCGGTCTTGAGCGATCCCACTTTCTGATGTATTGCACTGCCGCTCTGACGGTCTCTTCATCAGAGGAGAAGCTTTTAAGCTGGTTTCTGCGAATGCCGCTGATGGCCCGGAAATCGGTGACCTTTTTACTGGGTTTTCCGGTCATGAAGGACTGAAACTTATAATCCTGCTGCAGCATTTCAGTCATGTTAACCGGCGGGGTTTCGCTGGATCTGATCAGGGGGAGGTACTGTCCGGGGAGGCCGTACATCACCTCGAAGGCCGAAAGAGTGGCATCATTGCTGCCCAGAAAATGGTTTTCATAGGAGTCGTGCCTGGCTGCAAAATCCATCAGGCGCGGCATGTACTCGATATTGAGATAACTCTTTGAAAGTCCTTCGATAAATACAATGACAATATTGAGAGGCTCCTCTCTGGGCGTTACTCTCAGATTTTCCAGAGGGTAGCGGATCTTCTGCTGATAACGATCGATATTCTTTCTTTCGATTTCGTTCTGCGCCCCTTCCTGAATGTCCACGATCCAGCCATGCTCCTTCAGGAATGTGTTGGCAGTCATGGGATAGTATGCCGGAAAAATGGATTTCTGCTGAGTGATAGGCACGTATTTGTAAGCATCAGCCCAAATATGCATGATGTGGGCTGAGAAAAATGAAATCAGAAATATGGAGGAGACAAAAAAGCTGAGCTTCTGATGGCTGCGGG
Organism: Succinimonas sp.; assembly: GCF_045225735.1. Classification (NCBI taxonomy): domain Bacteria; kingdom Pseudomonadati; phylum Pseudomonadota; class Gammaproteobacteria; order Aeromonadales; family Succinivibrionaceae; genus Succinimonas; species Succinimonas sp. The sequence continues at coordinate 17,169 of NZ_JBGVBR010000031.1, forward strand.
TGTATATGTGATGCCAGGACAGCGAGGAGAAAAGACATTCTATAGCCAGGAGCACCGGAGCTGCTATATAAAGGAAATTAAAGTTAAGCCCGGTGGAGAATCCCTCCTGCTCAAAAAAGAGATCCAGTACCGAGAGATTGATATGAATCTTTATGGCCTGATACAGCTTCACGTCTACCAGCATGATCATGAACAGGATCACCGTCAGAATAACTGCCAGCACTCGGTAGATTTTAAGATTGCCGATAAAGGAAAGCGGAAAAAAGATCAGGATGTAGATAATGGTTACCAGACAGCTGAAATGTCCCAGCCAGCTGATGATAAGGTAAACAATGCCGAGACTGGTGGATGGTGTGGGAGTGTTATAAAGATAACTGAGTCCGATGGCCACGGCCAGAAAAATGTTCAGGAACAGAAACCAGTGTCCCCAGCTTATGGTGCGGGAAACTTCGTCCTTGTAGGTAAAAAAACTGGGAATTTTCAGGTTATCCATTAAACGACCCTGCAATAAAGAATCTATGACGCATCAGTGACTCTTGTGATATTAGCGCCGATTTGCATTATAAGGCAAAACAGGCTTTTTATTCCATACCGCATATTTCTTGCGGCTTTTCCAGGGGAATGCGGCTGACGAAGCTTGCGTCTTAAAAGTAAGTTATCAGGCGCCGGCAGGGGAGGGGAACGGGGCAGACTGCTTCAGCGATGAAAGAATTCAGAATAAAAGCTGTCTCCGATCCTGCTTCAGGTTTTGTGCGGGGAAATTTTAATGACAATCCTGACAGGCGCAGAGCTCCGGAGAGAGCTTTTAAAATAACGGGGCAGTGCCTGAAAACGCTGTCAATGCGTAATTGTTGCGTAAAATTGCCGTTGCTTAATCATGAAAACATGAGCAATGTAGAAAAATTCGCTTTTTTTGTTGTGTAGTGGATCCTGATATCGTCTATCATTCTATCTGTTAGGCTAGCTGTTTTGCTGTTTTGACAGTGATGCCGTCTCATCTGGTAAATATATAAAAGGATAGACTAATGAAAAAGAGTGTTTTAGCAACTGTAGTTGGTTTGGCCGCTTTTGGCTTATCTCAGTTCGCTGTTGCCGGTATTGAAGAAGGTCAGCTCACCATCTGGGTTAACGGCGACAAGGCTTATGACGGTATTGCCAAGGTAGGTAAGAAGTTCGAGCAGGCTACTGGTGTTAAGGTTACTGTTCAGCATCCTGACGGGGTTGAAAACAAGTTCCAGCAGACCGCTGCTACCGGTAACGGCCCTGATATCTTTATGTGGGCTCACGACCGTTTTGGCGAATGGGCTAAGCAGGCTCTCCTCACCCCGATTGAACCGACCGCTGAAGAAAAGGCTCGCTTTGCTGACTTTGCCTGGGAAGCTATGAAGGTAGACGGCAAGTACTACGGCTATCCTGTATCTATCGAAGCTATCGGCCTCATTTGTAACAAGGCTATTGTCAAGGATGCTCCTAAGGCATTCGAAGACTTCATCGCTCTTGATGACAAGCTGAAGGCAGAAGGCAAGCGCGCCATTATGTGGGATTACAACAACGGCTACTTCACCTATCCGCTGATTTCCGCTAACGGCGGCTATGCATTCAAGAAGACTGCAACTGGCTATGACGTTAAGGATTCCGGTGTTAACAACGACGGCGCAAAGAAGGGTGTTAACTTCCTGGTTGACCTCATCAAGAGCGGCCATATGGAAAAGGGTGTTGACTACGGTGTAATGGATTCTTCCTTCGTTAACGGCAAGGTTGCATGTATCATCAACGGACCGTGGTCATGGGGCAACTATGACACCAAGAAGGTTGACATTTCCGTTAATGCCATTCCTTCCCTCAATGGCCAGAAGGCTCATCCGTTCGTAGGTGTTCAGGGCATGACCATCAATGCCGCTTCTCCTAACAAGGATCTTGCCAAGGAGTTCCTTGAGAAGTACCTGCTCACCGATGAAGGCCTCCAGGCTATGAACGATGACAAGCAGCTCGGCGTGGCAGCTCTCAACTCCTTCGAAAAGAAGCTTGAGGCTGATCCTAAGATCGGTTCCCGTATCGCTGCAACCAGAGCTAACGCTGAAGTTGGTCATCCGATGCCTAACGTAGCAGAAATGAACCGTTTCTGGTCTTCCTTCCAGACTGCTCTGACCAACTCCACCAAGGGCCGTCAGACTGTTGACGAAGCACTCAGCACTGCTGAACGTCGTATTGAACAGTAATAGCTAAGCTTAAGCTGTTTTTAGAGGCTTCGGAAGTAAAATTCCGGAGCTTTTTAAAGAGTTTTTAGAAGTAAAAACTTTAATAAGAGATTATTAAAGTTTTTATTTGTAATAAAGCTCATGGTTTATTACATAACAGAAAAGCTAGGTTTGTTTGTTTTTAAGGTTTGTTAGCATGGAATCTATTAAGAATGGAGGAAAAGCTTCAGGAGGAGGAGCCGCCAAGGGCGATTCCGGAGCTTTACGAAAAATCCTGATCATGTTGCCAATTCTGCTGTTTGGTTTGTGGTGGGTTGGCTCAATGCTTTCGGATGGACAGTATGCATTTGCAGGGTTGTTCGCCGTGGTAATTGGCGGAGGTCTGGCGGCGTTCTGGTTTAACCGCTTCTACCCGCACCGCTATATATTCCCGGGTATAGCCAGCATGATTGTGTTTATTATCTTCCCGCTGGTATATACGATTTACATCTCTTTTACCAACTATTCAGATAATAACCTGTTCACTCTCGAAAGAGCTGAAGAATTCCATCTCCAGAAAAAGTACCGCGTAGAGGGCGGAGAATACAAGTTCAGTATTGTTGAAAGCAGCAACAAGGGACTTTATTCAATAGTGCTCACCACCGGCGGACAGACAGCTCCTGACGGTTCTGTTACTCCTGTTGAAACCTATAAGTCATCCGATATCCGTTTCTATGACAAGGATGACATGGCCAAGGAGACTACCAGACTCAGCGTTGAGAAGAACACTATTCACGTGGAAAAGGTTGACAGCAACTATCAGCCCACTCCTTGCGGCATTAAGTGCACCATGAAGTTCCGCGACTTCCTTAAGACCGTTAAGGTGAGTCTTGATTCCAACGAACTTTCCATGATCGACCTGCACACCTTCGGCGCCATGAGAAAGAAGTTCACTCAGCTTCCTGACGGCAAGGTTCTCGGTAATGGCCGTATGTTCAAGAACCCGCATCTGCTTCTTGATAACCAGACCCAGAAGCTTTTCATGCCCGACATGGAAAGAGGTTACTTCCGTTACATAGATGACAAGACCGGCGAGTTCGAGGGCGAGAACTACACTCCTGGTTTCCGTGTCGGTGTTGGCTTCTCTCACTTTAAGAGAATTTTCACTGACAGCAACATCAGAGAGCCGTTCGTCAAGATCTTTATCTGGACTGTAATTTTTGCTCTGGGCACCGTAGGCATTACTCTTGCTATCGGCATGGTGCTGGCCTGCTTTGCACAGTGGGAATTCCTCAAGGGCCGCGCTATTTACCGCGTAATTCTCATTCTGCCGTATGCAGTTCCTTCATTTATTTCCATTCTGGTATTCAAGGGACTCTTTAACGAGAATTTCGGTGAAATCAACAGAATCATTGACTTTGTATTCGGCGTGAAGCCTGAATGGACCACTTCCCCGAATCTGGCTCGTATGATGCTTTTGATCGTTAACGCCTGGCTGGGTTATCCTTATATGATGATTCTCTGCATGGGTCTTCTCAAATCCATTCCGGATGATCTCTATGAAGCATCAGCCATGGATGGAGCCGGTCCTATCCAGAATTTCTTCAACATTACCGTGCCGCTTCTGTGGAAGCCTTTGTTCCCGCTGATGATTGCATCCTTTGCCTTCAACTTCAACAACTTCGTTCTTATCATGTTGTTGACCAACGGCGGTCCTGACTATCTGCCTGAACCTGGCAGCACCACAGCTACCATGGCAGGCGCTACTGACTTGCTCGTGTCCTATACCTACCGTCTGGCATTTGAAGGCGGCGCCGGCGGACATGACTATGGTCTGGCATCTGCAATCGCTACCATGATATTCATTCTGGTAGGCGCTCTGGCAGTTGCTCAGCTCAAGTTAACCAAGAGGGACACAGGGAGATAACAAATGGCAATAGTACAACCAAAGTCGATTAAATATCGCATCTGGGCAACTCATGCGTTCATGTGCATCTTCCTCATGGCGATTTTGTTCCCCCTGTTCATGGTGGTGATGATTTCGTTCCGTGAAGGTAATTTTGCCACCAACGTATCTGACAGTATTTTGGGACTTTTCTTCCCGGGATTCGATTCGCTGACGCTGGATCATTGGAAGCTGGCTCTGGGAATCTCTTATGTAGATCCCAGCGGGAAGGAAGTGTTACCGCCGTTCCCGGTACTGCGCTGGCTCTGGAATTCAATTTATATTTCAGTAGTAACCGCAGCCTTTATCGTAGTGCTTTCAACCACCAGCGCCTATGCGTTTGCGCGTCTGAACTTTGCGGGCAAGGGGTTCATCCTGGACTGCATGCTTGTGTTCCAGATGTTCCCGGCAGTGCTGGCCTTGGTTGCCATCTATGCTCTGTTTGATAACATCGGCTCCTATATTCCGGCTTTGGGTCTTAACTCCCACGGCGGTCTGATATTGTCGTACATGGGCGGCATTGCGCTGCACATCTGGACAATCAAGGGTTACTTTGAAACCATTGATGCGTCTCTGGAAGAAGCAGCTGCAATTGACGGCGCTACCCCGTGGCAGGCTTTCAGACTGGTGCTGCTGCCGCTTTCCGTGCCGATTCTGGCAGTGGTGTTCATTCTTGCCTTTATCGGTACCATCACCGAAGTTCCGGTGGCCAGCATTCTGCTTACTGACAATGTAAATGATTACACTCTTGCAGTAGGTTCTCAGCAGTACATGGCTTCCCAGGACAAGAAGTGGGGCGACTTTGCTGCCGCAGCAGTTATGTCCGGTCTCCCGATTACCGTAGTGTTCCTCCTGGCTCAGCACTGGCTGGTCGGCGGTCTCACTGCAGGCGGTGTAAAGGGCTAATGGTTAATTTTGGCGGTACGGGCTGTATGGTGCCGCCTTTACAGGGAATTATTTAATTCGGAGCTATATAAATGGCTGAAGTTACTTTAACAAATGTTTTGAAAAACTATAAGCTTGGTGTTCTCAAGGATACTCTGCGTAACATCAATCTTGACATCAAGGACGGCGAGTTCATCGTTTTCGTAGGACCTTCCGGATGCGGCAAGTCAACTCTTCTCCGTATGGTGGCCGGTCTTGAAGATATCACTGGCGGCGAACTCAAGATTGACGGCGTTTACATGAACGACATCCCTCCGGTAGAGCGCGGTGTAGGCATGGTGTTCCAGTCCTATGCTCTTTATCCTCACATGGATGTGCGTGAAAACATGGCTTTCGGTCTTAAGCTGAAGAAGTTCGATAAGGACACCATCGAGAAGCGTGTGGCTCATGCTTCCAAGATTCTCGGTCTTGAAGCTCTCATGGACAGAAAGCCCAAGGCTCTGTCAGGCGGTCAGCGTCAGCGTGTGGCCATCGGCCGTTCCATTGTGCAGCAGCCTAACGTGTTCCTTTTCGACGAGCCGCTGTCCAACCTCGATGCAGCGCTCCGCGTAAAGATGCGTATTGAGATTGCCAAGCTCCATAAGGAACTCAATGCTACCATCATTTACGTAACCCATGACCAGGTTGAGGCAATGACTCTGGCTGACCGCATTGCAGTGCTGAGCCCGCTCAAGGATTCTGCTGAAACCAATCTGGAGCAGTTCGGTTCTCCTCTGGAGCTTTATCATAATCCTTGCAACAAGTTTGTGGCAGGCTTTATCGGCTCCCCGAAGATGAACTTCCTCAAGGGCCAGCTTATTGAGATTGGCGAAGAACGCTGCCGCGTCAAGCTTAACACCGGAGATGTGATCACTGCCTGTGTTGATGCCCGTCGCGCTAACGTTGGCGATAAGGTTGAATTAGGTATTCGTCCTGAGCACCTGGTTCCTGTTGATCATCCGGATGCAGAAAACCGTCTTTCCGGTGTGGTACAGGTAGCAGAGCACCTGGGAGCTGAATCCTTTGTTTACATGGACGTTGACGGTGAGGACTTCACTGTTAAGGCTGCTTCCGAAATCCCGGTTGATACCGGTGATTCATTGGAAGTAGGCATTCCAGCCAAGGCATGCTATCTCTTTGACCATGAAGAGAAGGCCTTCAGAAGAACCTCCAAGTACAATCGTTCTTAATTGAATCAATCCTAGCTAAGAGACAGGCGGTGTGCGAACATCGCCTTTTTCTTTTTTAGAGATTAAGTTGTGTTTATTTATTTTTGAAATTAGGATATATCAATTGATTTCAGTAATTAAAGTAATTCAATTGTAATTTCTATATTAATTACTGATTTTTAATTTACAGTTAATCGGAATGCTTGAGTTTGGTAATTTATTAATTATAATTCAGCTATTGCAAAATCTTGATATTTTTAAATTATTTATTAGGCGGTCTTGATAACTAAACTGATTATCAGGCTGCTATTCAGTACTGCTGATTTTGTTATCTTGGTTCCACTGACATCTGATTGATTCCTTACCAAAATACATTCCTGTAATAACAATCAAAATTACGGATGAACTCTTATTGATAACTATGACACCAGCCTTTGATATTCACCCTGGCATTAAAACCCAAAAATTTAATAATAACCTTTTTTATGCAATGTTTTAACCTGCTTGCTTAGATCTGCTGCAATTTCCTGTATCTGGCCAAGAGATTTTCTGATGCTTCCCGGGAAAACAGTTAGAGGAGCCGGCGGATGCGGCTGAGGGAGCAGTTTCGTAATAAGCCGCGCTAACATGAATGGAGTTTCTCCGGAGATGCCGATGCCGGCCTTCAGACAAAGCCGTAACGGTTCCGCTGCGCTTGCAAAGCTTTTCATGGAGCGTCCATAAAAAAAGACCACTCCCTCAGAGAAGGAGTGGCGTTATTAAAACAATAACTATGAATACAAAGTGACTAATGAACGATTGACCAAAGAAGTCATATCGCAGTTATTATCACAAAACATGTGATATGTGTCAAGTTTTTAGAAAATTTTTTTTGGTGCCGCGGATTAGCACACAGAGGCTTGCTTGCTGACAAATCTGTTCGTTATTCCGTTTTTGGCCGCAATTTGTCAGAGCTCTGTTTCCGGTTTGGGGGAGGATACCTGAAACGTTAATTGGCTTTTGTGTCCCCATGTTGTTTTTCCAAGGTACGGCCAAGCTTGCTGAGGGCGGAAAGACTCCTGTTCTCAGGAAATAATTGCTCGTAACAGTTGCAAAAACCGTGTTCAGTTCTTAAGATCCGTCACAGTTTTCAGAAATGACTTTGTCAATGCTTTTTGTCTTATTGTCCGCCATATCATGCTGAGATCAGATTTTAACTTTGAACTCCCTCAGGAGCTTATTGCCAGATACCCGGCCCCGGAACGCACCCATAGCCGTCTTTTAAGACTTGACGGCAAAGACGGCACGCTCCGGGAAGGGCATTTTTACGATGTTCTGGATTTAGTCAATCCCGGAGATCTTCTTGTTTTTAATAATACAAAAGTGATTCCGGCCCGTCTTTTCGGGAAGAAGGAATCCGGCGGGGCCTTTGAGATCCTCATAGAAAGGGTTACCGGTTCTCATACCGCTCTCACCCACCTGCGATCTTCCCGTTCGCCCAAACCCGGAGCCCGGCTGTTTTTTGACGGAGGGTACACAGCCACCATGGTTTCCCGGGAGGGAGATCTTTTTGAGGTTCAATTTGACGGGGAAGCAGATATTTTTACCATCCTTGATGATATCGGACATATTCCGCTGCCGCCTTATATTGACAGACCCGATACCAGCGAAGACCGGGAGCGCTATCAGACTGTTTACGCCCGGGATCCCGGAGCCGTGGCCGCTCCCACAGCGGGACTTCATTTTGATGAGGAGTTAATGCGGAAACTGCAGGAAAAGGGCGTCCGGTTTGCCTGGGTGACCCTGCATGTGGGAGCGGGCACATTCCAGCCGGTGAAGGAGGATGATGTTCTTAAGCATCACATGCATTCGGAGTATGCCGTAGTGCCTCCCGAAACTGTTGCTGCAATCCGGGAGGTTAAGGAGCAGGGCGGCCGGGTGATTGCCGTGGGCACCACCTCCGTGCGATCTCTGGAAAGCGCGGCTCAGGCTGCCGAAAAGAACGATCGCGATCTGGAGCCTTTTGCCTCAGACACCTCGATTTTTATCTATCCGGGATACCGTTATCGGGTGATTGACGCTTTGATTACCAATTTCCATCTCCCCGAATCAACTCTAATTATGCTGGTGGCCGCCTTTGCCGGATACCGGCATACTATGGCGGCCTACCGTTTTGCGGTAGAAAACAGGTATCGCTTTTTCAGCTACGGCGATGCCATGTTTATCACCAAAAATCCCTGTCCCGAATCCCGGGAAGATATTGAACGCCTGTGCGAACACAATTAAAGGAACCGACTTTTTATGGAATTTACTCTTAAAGCCAAATGCGGCAGAGCCAGGCTCGGCGAAATGGTTTTTCCCCGGGGCATCGTGCGGACTCCGGCCTTTATGCCTGTGGGCACCTACGGAACGGTTAAGGGACTCACTCCGGAGGAGGTGCGGGACATTGATGCCGACATTATTCTGGGGAATACCTTTCATCTCTGGCTGCGTCCCGGCATGGAGGTGGTGCGGCTCCATGGCGGACTTCATGAGTTTATGAACTGGAAACGTCCTATCCTCACTGATTCCGGCGGCTTTCAGGTGTTTTCCCTGGGGAAGCTCCGCAAGCTCAAGGAGGAGGGCTGTTACTTCAGGAGTCCGGTAAACGGCGATAAGGTATTTCTTTCCCCGGAAATATCCATGCAGGTTCAGACGGATCTTGATTCCGATATTGTTATGTGTCTTGACGAATGCACTCCGTATCCGGCAACACATGATGAAGCGGAATGGTCGATGAACCTGAGTCTTCGCTGGGCTAAAAGATCCCGGGAGGAATTTAACCGGCTCAATAATCCCAACTCGCTCTTCGGAATCATTCAGGGCAGCATTTACGAGGATCTCCGTGATAAATCACTGGAGGGCCTTTTGGACATCGGCTTTGACGGTTATGCCATCGGCGGTCTTGCGGTGGGCGAGGAGAAGGCTGACATGCATCGCATTCTTGATCATATAACCGCAGCGATGCCGGAGGATCGCCCCCGTTATCTCATGGGGGTGGGAAAGCCTCAGGATATAGTTTCCGGCGTGCTTCGGGGCGTTGATATGTTTGACTGCGTCATGCCCACCAGAAATGCCAGAAATGCCCATCTCTTCACGTCCTCAGGGGTGGTTAAGCTCAGAAATGCCCGTTATCGTCAGGATCTCGGGCCTCTGGATCCGGAATGCGACTGCTATACCTGCAAAAACTACTCCCGGAGCTATCTCCATCATCTTGATAAATGCGGCGAAATGCTGGGAGCCCGGCTTAACACCATTCACAACCTCAGATTTTATGAGCATCTTATGGAAAGGATCCGCGCGGAAATCGCCCAGGGGACCTTTGAGAGGTTCGCTGAAGAGTTCTTCAAAATCTATCCGGAAAACGACTGATGCCGCAGAATCGTTAAGGGGATCACCGTCAGAAACCATATCCTGCAAAATTTGGTGAATCCGGCTGAATTTTGGGATCATGATTTTTTGAGAGGCTTTTGTAATTCAGTAAAATGGTCTCCGTTATCCTTTTAAGCGGGATCTCCCGCGCTGTTTTTGCGCCTGAGGAGTTTTCGCTCTTGAGGACTGTCCGGAAACAGGGACAGGGATTTTCGGATCAGGGGTTTCGGAGGCAGCAGATGTTCAGAATAACCGATGATGGCATTGAAGAAATCGGCGGCTATCTTCCCGACGGTTTTCTTAACGGGCTTGGCATTTTCGAGACCATGAGAATCCTTTATGAGAAGGATCGCAACATTATCAGGGCGGAAAACCTGGCCGAGCATTACCGCCGTCTTCTGGCCGGCAAGGAAGAACTGGGACTTACCGGAGAATTTTCTCTCAGGCGCCTGGAAAATGCCCTGAGCGCTCTTATCCGCATCCGGGGTATCCGTTTCGGATCCGTGTCGGTATACATTGTGGCGGATCGCTATCCCCATGCGGAATTTCTGATTTCTCATGATTCTCGGGAGATTCCGGAGGAGGATTATCGCCGGGGCTACCGGATCAAGATCAGCAGATTGCGCATGCCGGCAGCGGGGCTGACCTCCAGATATATGACTCTTTCCCGGGTGGAAAGCAGTCTGGCCCTCCATGCAGCCCGCCGGGACGGCGCTGACGAGATTATTTTTCTGAATACCGATAATTATGTGGCCCAGTGCTGTCAGGCCAATATTTTCTGGCAGATGAAAAGGATTATCTATACTCCCAGCATCAGCGCCGGCATCGTGGCCGGAGTGGCCCGGCAGAAGACCATAGATCGCTATCAGGCCCGGGGGTACATCATAAAGGAAGGTCTTTTCGAGCTGAACGATCTCTACCTTGCTGACCGCATCTTTTTGGTAAGCGCAATTCTTAACGAGATGCCGGCTCAGATAGTGCGCTGACAGAAAGAACCCGCTGACAGAAAGAACCCGCTGACAGAAAAAGAGCGCTGACAGATGTGGCGCGTTGCCGTCAGAAACGCTTTAAGCAGTTTTTGCGGCTTTCCGAGCCCCGGGCTTCTTTTTTTCCTCATGTTATTCTGAAATTTCGGGATTTTTTCTTCCCCTTTTCACCTGTTTTTCAACCTTCTTTTCCCCGAGGATGCCGTTACTGTATTCCCTGCTTTTATTCCCCGTAACTTATGCTTCCGCCGGAAACGGCATTTCCATGTCAGTTAAAAAACGTGCGGAGGATCTCCTATTTGGTTATAATGCACCACTTGAATGTATGCATTGCTCAATTGAGGTAAGTTCATGAATTTTTTTCCAACAGCGCTGGCTGATGAAGCAGCCGCCGGAGCCGCTCAGGCTCCTCAGCCGCAGTTTGATTTCACCTTTCTCATCATCATGGTGGGCTTTATTGTCGTTTTCTATTTCCTGATGATGCGGCCCCAGAATCAGAAGAGAAAGGAAATGGAGCAGATTCTGTCCCAGCTGAAGCCGGGTGATGAAATCTATACTACCGGCGGTATTGTGGGGAAGATTGTTAAAATCAGCGAAAACCGTGATTACTACACTGTTCAGGTCAGTGCCAGCGGCACTTTGATGATAAGACGCGTCAATGTTGCCGGCGTGCTTCCCAAAGGAACCTTCGACGTGGTGAAGACTGCGGATCTGAAATAAGTTTTACCGGATTACCAAACAGCGGCAGCGGAGTCAGCCGAACCTGCCGCGGGAATACAAGGAGGCGGTTTTGTTAAACAAATTCCCGTTATGGAAAAACCTGCTGATAATCCTGATACTGATAATGGGAGCGATTTATGCTCTTCCGAACCTTTATGGCGAGGATCTGGCCATTCAGATTTCAGGAACCAGAGGCGTTACCCTGGCAGAAAGCGATCTGTCCCGGATTCAGGGGGTGGTGAATCCTCTGTGCAGCAGCGATCAGTGCAAAATTGAGCATGAGAACGGTCAGGCGCTTATCAGATTTAAGGATAATAACCTGCGTCTCAGCGTCAAGGACAAGCTGTCCAAGGAGCTGGGAGATAAATATGTGGTAGCTCTCAATCTTGCCGCTGCCACTCCGGACTGGCTCAGAAGCATCGGAGCTCATCCTCTCAAGCTGGGTCTCGATCTCCGGGGCGGCCTTCACTTCCTGATGGAGGTGGACATGGATGAAGCCATGAAGAAGATTATCGGCCAGACGGTGCAGGATTTCAGAACCGAGCTCCGTCAGGAGAAGATCCGTCTTACCGGAGCTCAGGCCGTTGGCACTGATGTTCAGATCTTCTTCCGGGATGCCGAAACCATGGATAAGGCCCTGGAGCTCCTTAAGAGAAAACACGGGGACATGGTGTTTCAGTCAGATGAAAAGGCTGACGGCAAGTTTGTCATCACTGCTCAGGTAAAGCCGGAGAAGCTTAAGGAAATCCGCACCTATGCCGTGGAGCAGAATATCAACATTATCAGAAACCGTGTTAACGAGCTGGGCGTGGCCGAGCCTCTGGTGCAGAGACAGGGCGCGGAAAGAATTGTGGTGGAGCTCCCCGGTGTTGAAGACTCTGCCCGGGCCAAGGAAATCCTCGGCGCCACAGCCACTCTGGAGTTCCGGCTGGTGGATCAGGCAGCTGACATTCAGGATGCCGCCAGCGGCAAGGTGTCTCCTAATTCCGAAGTCATCATGAGCAAGGACGATCAGCCGGTAGTGGTAGCCAAGAGAGTAATCTTAACCGGCGATCATATTATCGATGCCCGGAGCGGCATGGATGAAAACTCTCGTCCCGAGGTTAATATCAGTCTGGATTCCAAGGGCGGTCAGATCATGTCCGACTTTACCCGGGATCATATCGGCGATCCCATGGCCACCAACTTTATCGAGTACAAGGCCATTGATCAGGATGCAGCTTCCGAGGCAGCCGGAACTGATGCGGAGAACAGACCCCGCTTCCGCAAGGCGCAGCAGATCATTAACGTGGCCACCATTCAGGCCCGCCTGGGCACCAAGTTCCGCATTACCGGTCTGGATTCCCCGCAGGAAGCCCATAATCTGGCCCTCCTGCTCCGCGCCGGCGCTCTTATCGCTCCTATTCAGATTGTGGAGGAAAGAAACATCGGCCCCAGTCTGGGACAGCAGAACATCATAAACGGCATGACGGCCATGCTTTGGGGTATGGGAATACTCTTTATTTTCATGATCATCTACTACCGGGCCTTCGGTCTTGTGGCCAATCTGGCGCTTCTGATGAACTTTGTGCTCATTGTCGGCCTTATGTCTCTGATACCGGGAGCCACCATGACTCTTCCGGGCATCGCCGGCATCGTGCTGACCATCGGCATGGCGGTGGACGCCAACGTGCTGATATACGAGCGCATCCGCGAGGAAATCAGAAACGGCCGGGGCGTGCAGCAGTCTATCAATCTCGGCTATGAGAGGGCGTTTGTGACCATTGCGGATTCCAACATTACCTCCTTCTTCGTGGCTCTGATTCTGTTCCTGGTGGGCACCGGCTCCGTCAAGGGCTTTGCCCTGGTGCTGATGGTGGGGCTGGTATCCTCCATGTTTACGGCTGTTACCGCCTGCCGAGCCGTGGTAAATGCGGCTGTAGGCGGACGCAATATCAAGAAGCTGTGGATTTAAGGGAGAAGCTATGTTTCAGGTAATTAAGCAGGGAACCGTTATCCCTTTTATGAAAATCGCAAAGCCGGTGGAGGCTTTGTGTCTGCTCCTGGTAATAGGCTGCATTGTTCTTCTGGGCGTTAAGGGCCTTAACTGGGGACTTGACTTTACCGGCGGCGCCGTTATCGAGGTGCAGTACCCCGAGAATCCCTCAGGCGAGCCGGTTAATCTGGAGGAGGTGCGCGCCAGTCTGGCGAAAAACGGCATTGAAGGCGCTGTGGTGCAGTTCTTCGGCACCTCCCGGGACGTTTCCATAAGACTGCGTCCCAAAGAGGGGGAGAATCAGCAGGGCATTACCGAAAAGGTTAAAACAGCCGTAACCTCCATGAATTCCGGAGCTCAGGTCACCAGAAGCGAGTTTGTGGGACCGGCCGTGGGCGAGGAGCTGGTTACCAGCGGCATTGTGGCCATTGTGGTATCGCTGATTGTGATGCTGGCCTATATTGCCGCCCGCTTTGAGTGGCGTATGGCTACCGGAGCCGTGATCTCTCTGGTGTACGATGTGTTTGTGGTGCTGGGAGTGTTTTCCCTGATGTGGGTGGAGTACGACCTTACGGTGCTGGCCTCGGTGCTCACCGTGGTGGGCTACTCCCTGAATGACAAGATCGTGGTGTTTGACCGTATCCGCGAAAACGCCAGACGTCTGCACAAAATGCCCATGGACAGACTGTTTGACGTGTCTCTTACCGAAACTCTTTCCAGAACCATCATCACCTCGGGAACCACTCTCATTACCGTAATGGCTCTCCTGCTTTTGGGCGGCGAGATGATTTACGGCTTCTCTCTGGCCCTCCTGGTAGGCATTGTGTTCGGTACCTTCTCCTCCATCTATGTGGCTTCTACCTGGCCGCTCCTGCTCAAGATTCAGAGAGAGAATCTGCTCCCCATGGAGATCAAGAAGGATATCGGCGAGCCTGAGGCCGAGGTGCCTTACCCGGACTAAAACGAAGTTCTTTCAGATGACGAACCGGGATTACCTTGGCGTTTTCCCGGTTTTTTTATGCTCTCGCAGGCTAAGTTCACATTTTGTCTTACGTTACCGGCCCTCTCTGTCATTATTTTCCTTCAATGCATTAAAATAAAAATGCGAAAGCCACTATACGAAGGAGCCCTGCGGGGATGTGTTTTTTTCCCGGAATATGCGGGATAACAGGAATCAGCAATGCGTGCAGCAATGTTTAACAGAGTTTTTTTGTCCCTGATGCTGGGCGGTTTTATTCTCACGGGATGCGCGGGAATGAATGTGAGCGCCGGGACGGTGTCTGACGGTCATATTGATCCGTCATTTATCAAAATTGTAACTCCCCGGGTGGTGGATACCTCTGATCAGATGCTGATTATCAAGCTTTCCCGCCAGATCGCTGATCCCCATATCACCAAGACGGAAAGAGCCCGTCTGCTTTATGAGAGAAGCTTCGTCTATGACAAGACCGGTCTTTCTTTTCTGGCGCAGCTGGGGATTATGTCCGCCATTCAGGAAAATCTGCAGTTTGCCGAGGGGTACGGCTACTTCGGGGTAATGCTGGCCATGGACGGCAAGTATCTTGAAGCCTATGACGCCTTTGATGCGGCCCTGGAACTGGAGCCGACCCTGAGCAGCATCTACTCGGCCCGGGGCATTGCCCTTTACTACGGTCTCAGAGATCAGATGGCCCATGAGGATTTCAGCAGGTATTATCTTGAGGATCGCAATGATGTCTTCCGCATTGTCTGGCTTTATATTATTGAATCAAAGCTGCATCCGGAACAGGCCGTTCCGAGACTTCAGGAAAGATTCCGGCTTCTTGCCGATCGGGAGGATCTCTGGAATGTGAGAATGCTTCAGGTCATGCTGGGACTCCGTTCCGAGGCGGACTTCTGGGAGCACGTTCTGGACGGTGCCACCGAGGAACAGAAAACCGAAAGACTGTGCGAGGCCTATTTCTATCTTGGCAAGTACCATCAGATCAAAGGTGAAGAAGAAAGAGCCAATGACTATTTCCGGCTGGCCATGATGACCAACGTTACCTATTATCTGGAATATCATTACGCCGGAAAGGAGCTGTCCAGAAAGGGCGGTTATCATAAGGCGGCTCCCGAGGACGCGCCCATTGCTCCCGAGGGAGACCCCGAGAGCGCTCCCGGAAACGGCGCCAGTGCGGAAAAGAAGTCATAAGTCCGGAAATACGCAGGGAAATTTTAAGAATCGCAAAAAATGGTTCAGGAACAGCCAATGCCGGGTTCTTTGAGTCCGGAATCTCTGAAAATGCTTGATCTCATCCGGGTGGTGCTGGTGGAGCCTACCCATCCCGGCAACATCGGATCCGCAGCCCGGGCCATGAAAACCATGGGCCTTTCCCGTCTTACCGTGGTTACCGACCGTCCGGTGATCACCCCGGAGTCAGAGGCTTTGTCCGGCGGAGCCTTTGATGTGGTTAGGACTATTACCATAGTATCCTCTCTGGACGAGGCGCTCCGGGACGTTTCTTTTGCAGCCGGAGCCTCCGCCCGGCGCCGTTCGCTGGAAAGACCGCTTTATCAGCCCAGGGAAGGCCTCGCCCGGGCGCTGTCCCATGCTGCTAACGGGGAACGGGTTGCCCTGGTGTTCGGCCGGGAAAGCTCCGGGCTTACCAATGCCGAGCTCGCCAGGTGCGATATCCATATTAACATTGATGCCAATCCGGCTTATTCCTCCCTTAATCTGGCCATGAGCGTGCAGGTGCTGGCCTATGAGCTTCGCCAGATCCTCCTCCGGCAGGAGAAAAGCGTCTTATCTTCCGGCCCTGTCCCGGTGAAGGAGCCCCTGAAGCCCGCTCATGAGCAGTGGGAAAGCTTTTACTCCTTTCTGGAAAATGCACTGAAAACCAGCGGCTTCATTAAGCCTCAGGTTAACGGCACCATTATGGAACAGCTCAGGCATATTTTTGGCAAAGCCGATCTCTCCGATCACGAGCTCCAGATCATTTACGGCGTTATGGCTTCCCTGAAGAAGCACTGAAGAAAAAGATCAGGACACGGAGATGATGCAGGGATGACGTGAAGAAGCCCCGGGATGTCCGGGGCTTCTTCAGAGCTTCTTCAGAGCTTATTTCAGATGCTGTCATCATCCCTGATTATCGCTGAACCGGGACAGCCTCAGTATTCGTCGTCATCGTCATCATCAGGAACCGGCAGCGAGGAGTAGACCCGTTTGGCCGCCTTCATTTCACTGTAGCTTTCCTTAAAGCCTCTTCTGGCTCCGGGGCCGAAGGAAATGGAGTAGACGCTGATGATCCGGGTGAAGGTAATGACCTTTCGAAAAGGGATCAGGGTGGTTTCCACCATCAGGGGAGCCTGGCCCCAGTACTGATCCTCCAGACTTTCACTGATGCCCTGCACAATGAAGGCCTTGCCCCTCCCGTGAAAAACCGCTCCCTTTTTGAGATAGCGTTCCAGAATGAATTTGTCGGTAATGTGGTTCTTCCAGGATAACACCAGATCCTGATGCTCTCCTGGGAGATCCGGATTAGCGGACACGAAGCTGTCAATGAGAGCTCCGTCTTCGCTGAACAGGGCATCCAGAAGGGCAGTGTAGGCGGTATGAAATTCCTTGGTGTTTACCCTTTCAGGCGGCCAGAGGAGCGGGTTTTCCAGGTTTTTCTGTTCTGAAACATAGTCTGTGAGTTCGCTCCAGAGCTTCATAAAAAGTTCGCCGTCTTCTTCGCTGAGTTTCATACAATCCCCCTATGTGTTTTCGTCAGGTGTCAGCTTTTTAAGCTTATGCTTATCTTCTTCTGTATTGTACCAGAGATGTGCACGGTTCTGTCCCCGTTTCCTTGAAAATGCGTGCTTTTCCGGAAAATGAAATGTTTCACGGCAAAGTTTGAACCCGGTCATATATTAGTAAAATAATAACAAAAAATTAACACTTTATTAACATCTTGTCTGTGAAAATAGTTTCTCAGGATGTAAAATCGGAGGTTAAACGGGAGCTTTCCCTGTGTTGAACATTCCTTGCTAACAAGCCTAAGAGTTGACAAATATGAAGAAGAACAAAACATTCAGTTTTCGTCCTAAGGCCATGGCAGTTGCCGTGGGGCTGGCCATGGCTCTCCCCGGCCTTGCGCTTACTCAGGATGCGGAGGCGGTGGTTGCTGCTACGCACATTTATCACAATCACATGCCGAACTTCTGGCCGTACTATGATACCTCTACCTATAAGTCAGCCGCAGTGGGCAGCCCCATCCGTTACACCTATGACGGCGGAGCTCTGGAAATAAAGACCAATCCTCCGGCCGGTTACAAGTATCTGCTGCCCACCGGCGCCCCCATGCCCCATGACAATCTGGAACAGTACTACATGCGGGACGCCAAGCAGAATGCCTATACCGTCTGGCCGGCTCAGACCGCCAGGGCCAACAACGGCAGTCATCCCAAGAGCCAGACTCATGTGACCATGTCCGCTGCGGTTATCAACAACGTGCAGGATTTTGCGGAAAGAGGATCCTTTAATGCCTTCTATAAACCGGGCTGGTCAGCTGACTGGAAGAGCACGGTGGGTTCCGTTAAGACCACTAACGGCTTCAATGCTCTGGATCCTATTCACTTCACCGGCCACCATTCCATGGGCCCCTTGGTAGGACCGGAATACTTCCTCAAGGATCTTATTTATCAGAACGTCACTCTGCAGCAGGATTACTTCCTGGGTTCCCAGTTCAAATCCTCCAAGGGCTTCTTCCCCACGGAGCTCGGGTTTTCCGAAAGGCTGATCCCCACTCTTAAGAAGCTGGGCATCGAATGGTCCGTAATGGGCAACAACCACTTCTCCCGCGCGCTCCGGGACTATCCGTACAATAATGAAAACCCTGCTTATGACACCCTGGTTTCTCCCCCTAACCGCGCCGATCTCCAGAATGTTTACGAGAAGGGCAAATGGGAGCATGTGGGCATGGCTCACGAGCAGCAGAACATTCTGAACAAGTTCCCGTTCTGCGATATCCCGCACTGGGTGCAGTATGTAAATCCGGAGACCGGCGAGGTTTCCAAGATTGCCGGCATTCCGGTGGATCAGAACGGATCCTGGCTGGAAGGCTGGGAGGGCATCGCCACTGCCTCCAACGAAATCGACCGTCCCTCCTACGAGGCTGATGCCGGCGGGAGAACCATGTACTTCGTTATCGCTCACGACGGCGATAACGGCGAAGGCCGTGCCGGCTCCATCGGCACATGGCTGGCATCCGGCGAGGAATACTCTTCTGCCGGTGTAGTGGGCATGGGCGTTGAAGAATACCTGAAGGCCTATCCTATTCCCGCAGACGACATTCAGCATGTTCAGGACGGCTCTTGGGTGGACACCCGTGATTCCTCTTCAGACCCGGACTGGTACCACTGGCATATTCCTATGGGTGTCTGGAAGGGCCAGCTGGCTGATTTCAATACCGCCAACGGCACGGAGTTCGAGCTTCCGACCAATTTTGCCGGCACTCCCTTCGGCCATGCGGTATCTTTGGAATACGGCTACCACTATCTCGAGAGAAACTTCGCCATTCTGCAGGCTTCTCTGAACTATGCCAAGACCGCCGAGCAGATCTGGCTGGATACCCATCCCAACTACTGGTCTCCCTCCACGGATGCCGAGAAGCAGGTTACCTATTCCGGAAATCAGCTTAATCCTTACATGATGTCCTATCCGGTGAAGGGCGATGAGGCCAATGATTACAAGGGCGGCGCCAATCCGGCTGAGCTGGCCTGGTACTTCCTGATCTCCTCCATCGATTCCGGCTTCGGCTACTATGATGAAAACGTGGACGACAATGTTAAGCCTTCCCTGGGCTTTAACCAGTCCCTGTTCTTCTCCGAGCCCTATGTTTCCAAGAATCTGGCCAAGGATAAGACCGGTCCCTCCATGTGGTGGGTGCAGCGCTATCCTACTAACCCTGGTTCTGCCAACTCCGGCAAGGCCGAGGGCTGGACTACGGCATTTGCCGACAACACCTGGGCTGTTTACACCTATGCCTATGACGTCAGCGGCATCAAGGACGTGAAGGTTTATGTCCGCGCCCATAAGGACAAGAGAATGTCTCCTACCGATATTGCGCCCCGGGTTTACAATCCCAAGGCCTTTACCGGTCAGCCCAATGTGGACGTGAATCAGGTAGGCGAGTGGAAGGTCTACAGCACCAAGAAGCGCGAGCTGGATCCGGTGAAGAACGGCGTTGCCTGGCAGGCCAATGCCGTCTCCAAGAACTATGAGGTGCTGCCGGCTCAGAAGATCGGTGATACCTACTATGCCTATATCACCGACTTCCGGGATCAGCTGGTGGACTACTACATGGAGGCCACTGACAATCTGGGCAATGTTACCCGGAGCGAAATCGGCCATACCTACGTAGGCGCCGGCCGCTACACCCAGAAGGGCGCCGGTTATGAAGAGGATGTGAACGGCGAGATCGAAGGCACTCATATGTTCTTCACCGACGGGGCCGTGGTGCTTACCGACAAGGTTACCGTTTATGCCAAGCCGGCCGCTTCCGATACCGGCTCGGTATATCTTGATTACAAGGATTCCGGCACCGGCGCTTGGAGCTCCCAGTCCATGGACGATGTTAAGAGCTCCGGCTACTTCAAGACCACCGTCACCTATACCCGTGACGCCGGCTGCGCCGATATCAGAATTCATAACAACGGCGAAAACACCTTCTATCCTTCCGCTGACGGCAAGTGTCTCTCCAAGGGCGTTTACACCATTGCTCAGAACGGATCAGTAACCGAAGGCGCTCCTACGGATATCCCGAACAATGCCACCATCTACTTCAAGCCGTCCGCCGAGGGGCTTACCAAGGTGTGCATCCACTATCGCGGCACTCCGGGAGCTGAAACCGACTGGACAACTCCTCCGGGAGTGGAGATGGACGATGCCGGAAAGGGCTGGTACAAGAAGGATCTCAGCTTTGACAGCGACAGAACCGGCATTGAATTCCTGTTCAATGACTGCGGCAACAACTGGTACAAGACCTCCAGCGGCGGCAACTTCACTATAAGCTCCGTTCAGGATACCTCTGTGGACGGCACCAAGCTCACTGACGGCATTCCTGAAGTGCTGGATACCAGAAACAAGGCTCCTAAGGCTGTGATTTCCGGCGGCGCTGAAGTGGTGGCTCCGGGCACCTCCGTAGTGCTGGATGCTTCCGGTTCCACCGATCCTGACGGCACCATCTCCTCCTACAAGTGGAGCACCGGTGAGACCACTGCCAAGATCACGGTTACTCCGGAGAAGACCACCTCCTATACCGTTACCGTAACCGACAATCAGGGTGCGGTTTCCGCTGCTACGGTTACCGTTAACGTTAAGTCTGAAGAAGAGTGCTTCCCGAATGGAGCTCTCCCTGCTCCCATTGTGGCCGAGGTTAACGGACTCACTGCCAAATTCTGGACCGCTCCGGGCTGGGATAACGGCTGTGGCGTTGCCTATGATTACGAAAACATCAGCTGGGATTTCGGCGACGGCGAAACGGCTTCCGGCTATGAGGTTTCCCATGCCTACAAGGCAGCCGGCGAATATACCGTAACCATGAAGAAGTCCTCCTCCGCCGGGGATACCATGACGGAGACTCAGAAGATTGTGGCCTCCTCCTCTGATGATGTCATTCCGGTCAAGGCTGTGATCACCGCTTCCGCTACCGAGATTGATCAGGGCGAGACCGTAACTCTGAACGCCTCCGGTTCCACCGGAGCCGGACTCACCTATTCTTGGAACACCGGCGCGACCACATCTTCTATCAGAGTTACTCCGGAAGCTACCACTTCCTACAAGCTCACGGTAACCGACAGAGACGGCCGGACTGCTCAGGAGGTGATTACCATAACCGTCCGCGGTGTGGATAATCATGCTCCGGTAGCCGTTATTGAGAGCTCCGCCGCCACCATTAAGACCGGCGGCAGCGCTGTTCTTGATGCCTCTGCTTCCAGTGATGCCGACGGCGATGAAATCACCTACAAGTGGAGCACCGGTGAGACCACTGCCAGGATCACGGTAACCCCTGAGGAAACCACCCGCTACTCGGTAACCGTAACTGATGCCAAGGGCGCTTCCGGCACAGCCTCTGCCGAGATCACCGTGGTACCTCCTTCCGAGAACCTGCCTCCGGTGGTTTCCGTATCTCCGAAGCTTACCGCTGCCGCTCTTGATGCAGCCGTGGAGTTTGTTGCTGTGGCCTCTGACGATGGTGAGATCGCCAGCTACTCCTGGCTGGTAGACGGCGCGGAGATCGCTTCCGGCAAGGTAACCTCCTTCACCCATAAGTTCTCCTCCTATGGTACTCACAAGGTAGTTGTAACCGTTACCGACAATGAGGGTCTCAAGACCTCTGCGGAAGCCGTTGTTCAGGTTAATGACAGCGGCGAGGTAACCGGTTTTGTGGAAATCGAGGGCCCCGCCGAGGTTAACGCCCTGAGCCGCGCGCAGTATTCCGCAGCCAATGCCAAGCTGGGCGGCAACCGCACTATCGGACGCTTTGTTTGGGAGGTCGACGGCGAGAAGCTTACGGTTAGCAATCCGGTGCTTAACTGGTCCTTCAGCAAGGCCGGCACTCACATTGTGTCTGTTACCGTGTTTGACAGTGAGGATCAGGCAGTGGCCACCGATACGCACTCCGTATATGTGAGAGGCTACTGGAAGGAAGGCGAAGTGCCTGATTTCAGCTTCGGCTCCGGAAACGGCGGCAGCTCTGCCAGCAAGATCGGCGTGGTTACCGCTGACAACGCCGAGGTTACTCCGCTGGATGTATACGTAGGCAAGCTCTTTACGCTGATCGTGGAAAAGCTGGACATGACCTATAAGGTATACAAGAAGACCGGCGCCGCCTCTCAGAGCGCTGCGGTTCAGGGCATGGACGGCTACACCCTCTGCCGTGTTACCAATGGTTCGACTGTGGACTGCGATGCCACCTCCGGCGATGACTATGTCACGGTGAAGAAGGGCAATGAGCTCAAGCTCGATTTTGCCGAAGCCGGTGATTACCGTCTGGTAACCGAGGGCATCGATGCCACCGCTCAGGATACCAATGTGTTCTCCGGCTATATTCCGCTTACTGTAAAGAAAGCTGAGTCCGAGGTGACTCCGGGCGGTGATGACAATATTACCCCGGATCCGGACTGGGAAAGCGATTCCGACAGTGATTCTTCCGCAGGTTCCGGCGGCAAGAAGGGCGGCGGCGCCATGGACATGCTCTCTCTGGCCATGCTGTCTCTGGGCTCTCTCTTCCTGAGAAGAAGAAAGAATAAGAAGTAAGTCTGAATTTTCAGAAAGGTGAAATGAAGGGCTGCAGGATTATCCTGCGGCCTTTTTTGATCTGAGCTTCAGGGAAATCAGCGGATCCGCTTTCCGGAGATGATGCCGCTGGTGCGGGAATGCCGGGGGAATACCGGTATAGTTGCGTCAGGATCGGTAATCTGCTATATTCCGGTGAGCAACGGCTTTTGAGCGCTCCCGGAGTTCGAGTGTTCCATGAGTTCGAGTGCTCCATGAGTTCGAGTGCTCCATGAGTAAGTCGGGGCAAAGCCGGTTTTTTAAATGTTCAGGAGGGCGGGGAAGTAAATGCGCTGCCTTTTTCGGATTATCGGCATTGACTGCCCGCTCTGCGCCTTAAGTCTCCGGAGGAGCCTCGCCGCTCTTCCGGAACTCCGGAATGTAATAATGCCCTTTGGGGGAACCACGGCGGATATCGAAACCGACCTTTCTTCAGAGGAGCTTTTAAGGCTTCTTTCCGGAGTTTCGGAAAGACTGCATGGTCAGGTGACATTCCTGCTGCAGGATATTAAGATGAAAGACAGGTGACAGGCGATGTCTTTTGGCAGTGTTGCTGTCAGGGGATCAGGATAGTGAGGATTTTATGGCAGAGTTTTCAGAATCGGAGAATGCTGAGTTCCAGATAAAGGAGGCTCGCTCCCGCTGTCTGGAAAAGCTGAAGGAGGCCCGGGTGCGCATGTCCCGGCAGCGTATGGAGCTTATTGATCTCCTGTTTTCAGGAAGCTATTCCTGCGTCAAGGAGCTTTACTACGAAGCCCGGGAGAAAAACCCTGACATGGGTATTTCCACGGTTTACCGCTTTCTTAATGTGCTGGAGAACCTGGGTATTATTTCCGGAGGCCACGGCTTTGATGTCAGCGCCTGCCGGAAGTGCCAGTTCCGTCTGGGTTCGGTGCGGGATTCCAGCGGTGCCGAGGTTACGGACTGCGATATTGATCTTCCGGAGCTTCTGAGACTGGGGCTGGTGGTAAAGGGGCTTATTAAGTCTGATGAAAAGATTGATGTCACCACCATAGATGACTCGGTGCATATTTCGGTAAAGAAGTGAGAGCCGAAAAAAAGAGGCAGGCTTAAAAAGAGGAAAGAGCGTTCAGAATCTGGGATGCGGACTGAGTGTCTATGAAATTTGTCTGTTAAGCGTTTTCCTCAAGTATTTCGTCAGCTTGAATGTTTGAAAAAATCCGGGAAAGATCCATGATCGCTTATGGGAGAAGAAAATTATGAGTGTTTCAGGATTGCTGGTGCGTTTTAATGTAGGAAATTTCTGTTCAATAAATGATAACCAGTCATTTTCACTGATATCAGGTAATATTAAAAATCATGAAGATCGCTTATATTCAGCTAAAGATTTTAAACTTCTTAAGTTTGCTTCTGTTTTTGGGGCAAATGCATCAGGGAAGTCAAATCTGATTAAGGCTATTCAGTATGCAGTAACAATTCTTTTGCAAGGTACAGAAAATTCTTTCGCCGATTCAAACAGAAATAATTATTTTCGAATGAACCCATTAAGTAAAAACAGGAATTCATACTTCGAATTTGAAATACTTATAAATGATTGTGTTTATGCATATGGTTTTGAAATTTCTGTATTTGAAAAGAAAATTAAGGAAGAATGGTTAATCAAATTAGGTAAAGAAGAAAATGTTACAATCTATACTCGAAACATTAATGATGGGGTGTCGTATTTTAATGATAATTACCTGAATTCTGATATAGCCAGACGAATGAATATTTATTTGGAGGATTATAGTAAAGTTGACTATAAATTATTTCTTAAGGAGGTTGTGTCTAATAAGGCTGAACTCTATAAAAATGAAGGAAAACTTGGAATCTTAAGAGATATTTATAAGTGGATTTCCAATGTAAATATTTCATATCCGGATACGCTTGTTACTGGATACGATACACTATCTTTCGATAATTTTTCAGATTTAATGAAGGCTCTGAAAAGTTTTGATACAGGAATTTCTAAAATTATTTCGCATGAAATTTCAAAAGATCAGGCCTTTGATAAAGTGAGTTACAAACTTCGAGACGATGTTGACAAGACGATAAAATTATTAGGCAGACAAAGATCAGAGTCTTTACTTGAAAATGATAATAAAGTCTTACGTGTAAACATTAATGGTAATTTGATATTAATTTCAACGAATGGTGATGAAATCAAATTCAAGGAAATCTGTTTTGAACATTTTGGTGTTTCTGATGTGAAATTTTCTCTCGGTGAAGAGTCAGATGGTACAAGAAGACTGTTGGATTTATTATCAGTATTGTTTGCTGAAGAGAATTCATTATTTATTATTGATGAATTAGATCACAGTTTGCATCCTCAGCTTACACTTCATTTTGTGAAAACATTTCTGAGAATCGCCAAGATAAAGAATATACAGTTAGTAATAACTACTCACGAAAGCAGACTTTTAAATCTTAAATTACTTAGACGTGACGAAATTTATTTCATCGAAAGAAAAGAAAACGGAGCTTCTGTCATAGTGCCTTTTGATCGTTTCAACGAAAGATTTGATAAAAGAATAGATGTTGCTTATTTGGATGGCAGATATGGAGCTGTACCGCTATTTGATTCGATATACCCTGACTATGAAGATGTGGATAATTGATTATGAGAATTGATCGTGAATATGGCGTACGTTCGGAAAATGATCGTCCGGGACTAGAATCAAAAATCAAATATTTTATAGCCTGTGAAGGGCGCAAAACTGAGTATCTGTATTTTTCTGGTATAAAAAGCAATAGAAAACAGTTAAACATCAATTCTTTGGTAGAATTTGTTTATATTAGGCATGAAAATAATACAAGCAGCAATCCTCTTTCTTTGTACAAAGAAGCCAGGAAAGAGCTTGATGATTATGATAACTATTTTCCTGATAGAGGCGATCAATTCTGTTTAATTGTTGATCGTGATAAACATAGTTTTTCTGAAAAACAGTACGATCAGTTATTGGAATGTGTAAGACAAGCTCAAGTTAAATTTTATGTATCTAATCCTTGTTTTGAATTTTGGTTGCTTCTGCACTTCAAAGATTGTAAAGAATATGATAAGCAGAAACTTCTTGAAAATAAAAAGACAGATGGCAGAACATATGTAGAATCGTTATTGAAAGAATGTCTTGGTGGTTCATATAACAAGACCAGATTGAAGTTTGATGCTAATTATAAAAATAATGTCGTTACAGCAATAAATAATGCAAAAAATTTTTCTACTGATGTTTGCCAGCTGAAGAACAGTTTAGGTACTAATATAGGTGTGCTTATTGAAGGTATGTTTAATTAGACGAATCTGATTGTAAATTTTTAGCTAAGAGCGTACGTTGATTGTTCCTTGATTGAATATTTTGTTAAGTTTTAGATAAAGAGAAATTTTAATCTGTGATGCTCCGGCCGATGTGCATATGTTAATAGGATTGCAGCAATCCATTGTGTTTTTAATGTCTGACCAAGGATCTTCAGAAAGTAATAAACAGCAAAGATAACGCCAGAGTTGGCGGTATGAAGACTTCTGATCTGAGGGATTGTGTTCTGGCTCATTCCGGTGAAATTTCAGAATCGGTGAAAACGGAACTTACATTTCGAAACCAATAAACGGGTATACATTTCCAGGGCGAATGGTGATAACGGAGAAGGGTGATAAACGTCCTTATAGTCATACTCGTTGCTTTCGATCGGTTTGTACAACAGACCGTAGCGCTTGTGCTGAGTCTGGAGTACGAAAAGCTCTTCTTTGATAACAGCTTTTATGTTCAGGCCGGAGTAAGGATGCATAGCGGCCGTTGGCAAGGCTATTGTATACGTTAATGAATGTCTTGACTGAGTCATGTATCTTGACTTGAGCAAGTTCTTTAATACCGTCAATCGCAGCCCCTATCGCAGCAAATTACTTCAGGTTCTGTCCGAAAGGATTGCGGATGATGAGTTATATCACTGGTATATCGATTTCTGAAAGCTCTAATTATGGAAGATGGAAAAGGTTAGAACAAGAGGACAATAGGCAGCCCTGCCCGATTCTGATCTCGAATATTAACCGAACTTCAGCCTTCACAAGACCGGATGGGAGGTGCAGGGATAACACCGAAGTTTTATGAAGATAACCGGAACTCAAGACAATCAGGTTAGCCTTATTTACAGAGCCTTATTGTAGAATTTAATGACAGAACTTGATGGCAAAATTAAGATGATAAAGTTTCCAGTTTATTTAGACTATGCTGCCACATCTCCGGCAGATCCCCGGGTGGCGGAAAAAATGATGACCTGTCTCACCCTGGACGGCGTGTTCGGAAATGCGGCCTCCAAATCCCACAGCTATGGCTGGCAGGCCGCGGAGGCGGTGGACATTGCCCGCAATCAGGTGGCGGACTTTATCGGAGCGGATTCCCGGGAGATTGTTTTTACCTCCGGAGCCACGGAAAGCGACAACCTGGCGGTAATCGGTCTTGCCTGGAAATTTCAGGGCGGCGAAAGAAATGTCATTATCACCTCCGCCATAGAACACAAGGCCATTTTGGACTCCTGCGCCTTTGCGGAAAAGCTGGGCTTTCAGGTGATCCGCATTAAACCGGACCGGGAGGGCCGGGTAACTCCGGAAATGCTCCGGGAGCATCTTAACGAAAGAACGCTCCTGGTTACTCTGATGCATGCCAATAATGAAATCGGCACCGTGCAGGATATAAAAGCTCTGGCGGATACGGCCCATGAATACGGGGCTCTTTTTCATTCTGACTGCGCTCAGAGTGCCGGCAAAATTAAAATTGATGTCCGGGAGCAGGCGGCGGATTATCTTTCGTTTTCGGGACATAAGCTTTACGGCCCCAAGGGCATCGGAGCCTTCTATATCCGGAATACGGCCCCCCGTCCTGAAGCGGTTGTTCACGGCGGCGGTCATGAACGGGGGCTCAGATCCGGCACTCTGGCTACGCACCAGATTGCAGGGCTGGGACTGGCCTATGAGATTGCGGGGCAGTGCTTTGATGAAGAGAATGCCCGGATCCGGGATCTTCGGGAACGACTCCGGCACGGACTCTGCTCCCTTTCCGGAGTCTTGGTAAACGGCTCCCTCCGGGAACGTCTCCCCGGAAATCTCAACCTCACCTTCCGGGGGGTTAACGGCGAGCAGTTTCTTTTGGCTCTTACCAAAATTGCGGTCTCCACGGGATCGGCCTGCACCTCGGCTTCAGTTAATCCCTCCTATGTGCTTAAGGCTCTGGGGCTTTCCGATGAGGAAGCTCATGCTTCCATAAGGTTTTCGTTAGGGAGATTCACCACTGAGGAAGAGATTGACTTTACCGTGGATTATGTGAAAGCGGAATATTTGAAGCTGAAGGCCAAGGGCAGCTTTTGGAAATAGGGAGAAGACAGCATGTTTGCAGAAGGTTGTGCCAGAGACAGCAGTGCCGGTCACAGACCGGAGGAGCTTCCGGAAAATGCGGGAGCAGCGGAGGAGAGCAAGGGCGATAAGGAAGATCCGCTCATGGAGGTCTATGTGGCTTCCCGGGAGAGCATTCCCGCCTGGTATCCTCGGGGACAGAGTCCGGCCATTTTGGAGAACGGCATTGCCATTGTTCCGGAAAAGCCTGTTCCGGCGATTGGGAATGACGGAAACAGCGAATGCGCCGGCATGGGTTATGAAGCCTTTCTCAGATTTATCAGAAAATCGGCCCGAACCCTGGCGGATCGGGGCTTTAACAATGTACAGCTTCGGGATTCCGGGGATTTTGTCTGGGATACGGAGGCTTCCTTTGCCTTCAGTCAGGGCTTTCGCACTCTTAATAAGAAGCAGTGCCTCGAGTTTACGCCCCGGGTTTCAGCGGACGAAGAGTTTCAGACGCTGTTAAAGATTGTGAAATGGGTACGGGATACCATTGATCTTCCGGGCAATATCCTTAATCCCGATTCCTATATGAAGGAACTTCTCCTTCTCAGGGATCTTGCCGGGGGGCGGTTTTCTGTAAGAAAAATTTCCGGAGAGGAACTGGCTTCAAAAGGCTATGAGGGCATTGTTACCGTGGGAAAGGGGAGCTCAATTCCTCCCTGTCTCTATGTTCTTGACTATGCGCCTTCCGGAAATGACGCTCCGGTATTTGCCTCTCTTGTGGGAAAGGGCATTACCTTTGATACCGGAGGTTACAGTCTTAAGCCTTCGTCATATATGAAGTCCATGCACAGCGACATGGGCGGTTCTGCTACTGTGGCCGGAGCACTGGCTCTTCTGGCGGCAACTGGCTTTCCGGGACGGGTGAAGGCCTATCTGGCCTGCGCGGAAAACATGATCTCCGGCTCGGCCATGCGCATCGGGGACATTATTCACTATCGTAACGGGGTTTCCGCAGTGGTTGACAACACCGATGCCGAGGGGCGGCTGGTACTGGCGGATGCTCTTATTACAGCCGGAGAGGACGGCGGGTATATTCTGGACGCCGCCACTTTGACCGGCGCGGCCAAGACGGCTCTGGGGAGAGAGTATCATGCGGTGCTGGCTTTGGAGGACTTCATGGCGGAGACCTTTCTGAAAGCAGCCCGGGAAACCCACGAATATGCCTGGAGACTGCCTTTGGAGGAGTTTCATCTGGATCTTGTTAAATCCGGTCTTGCGGACATCACCAACTCGGTAAATGATGAACCCGGGGCTACCACGGCAGCGGCATTTCTGGCCCGTTTTGTGAAAGATCCTGCGAAATGGGCGCATATCGATCTCTCCGCCTCCTATCAGAAAACCCCGGCATCGGGCTATGGCCTGGGAGCCCGGGGACACGGAATAAGATCTATAGCCCGCTTTGTGAAAGATCTTTGGCAAATCCGTTAATGAAGATCACAAATGACAAAAGCTCCTGAGTACCGGAGCTTTTTTTGATCTATATTTAGCGGAAATTTTTACAAAAGGAGGTTTTTCATGGCTATTGAACGTACTTTCTCCATTATCAAGCCTGATGTTGTCGCCCGCAATCTTATCGGGGATATCTACCACCGTTTTGAAAACGCCGGTCTCAGAGTGATTGCAGCCAAAATGGTGCACCTTAATCATCAGGAGGCTGCCGGTTTTTATGCTCACCTCAGGCATAAACCGTTTTTTGATGCTTTGATGGATTTTATGATGTCCGGACCGATTATGGTGCAGGTGCTGGAGGGCGAGGATGCCGTCCGGAGACACCGGGAGATTATCGGGGATACGGATCCCCGGCACGCCCGGGCCGGCACGGTGCGGGCTGACTATGCTACCTCCATTGACCAGAATGCGGTGCATGGGTCTGACTGCATTGAAGCTGCCGAAAGGGAGATTTCCTATTTCTTTACCGAGGACGAGATCTGCCCCCGCACCAGATAGTATGATGCCGGAAGATACCGGAGGGGAAAAGCCCCCGGAAATTATTATTAACGACCGAAACAGCAGGATTGCGCCGGGGCGTTCATATGCAGGCGTCCTCTGCGGGAAGCGGGCTGGTATTCAATAAAGACCTTTAACTGAAACGGAGGTGAACTTATGGCGGAAATCAGGAATATCGTGATCCTTACCGGAGCTGGAATTTCTCAGGAGTCCGGCATTCCCACCTTCAGATCCGAGGACGGACTTTGGGAGCAGCACCGGGTGGAGGATGTAGCTACTCCCGAGGGTTATATCCGGGATCCGGATCTGGTGCATCGCTTCTATAGTCGGCTTCGGAAGAACCTGGACAATGTGAAGCCGAATCCCGCGCATGAGGCTCTGGCCCGCCTGGAAAAGGAGTGGCGCCGGGGCTCGGTTACCGTGGTTACCCAGAACATTGATGACCTCCATGAGAGGGGCGGCTCAAAAAATGTCATCCATATGCACGGGGAGCTTAAGAGCATTCTCTGCAAGGAATGCGGAGCCCATACCCGCTGGGAGCAGGATTCTTCCGAGGATTCGGTTTGTCCCGTCTGCGGAAAAAAGGAGCTGCGGCCTGACATTGTCTGGTTCGGAGAGATGCCCTACTTCATGGAGGAAATCGACAGCTGCCTTTCCCGGGGCAGTCTCTTCCTCTCCATAGGCACCTCCGGCGTGGTTTATCCGGCAGCGGGTTTTGTAAGGACGGTGAACCGTCTGGGCTACCCCTCTGTGGAGTTCAATCTGACTCCCTCGCTGCAGAATTCCAGCTTTACCTATAGCGTGTACGGTAAGGCCGGTGTTACAGTGCCGGATTTTGTTTCCCGGCTTCTGGAAAGCGGAAGCATTGATTTTCTGAAGAAACAGTCCTGAGAAGGAGTTCTGACTCAGGCAGATTATTTATGACGGCGGCTTACGGGCTGCCGTTTTGGTTTTTGCGCGAAAGCTTTAAGCTTTACGTGCAGAGGCATGGCGTGCTGAGCGTAACTGCGTAAGTCCAAAAAAAACGCTGAATTTTTGAGACTCAGGGCATTTCTTGCTACAATGGTCACATTTATTGTTACTGTTTTTTTGCTTAGCGCCGTTTCTTTGAATAGCGGCTCTAAGGAGCATCCTGGAATCTACTACATATGATGTTCGGCTTATTTAATAACAGCCATGCAGCCGGAAGGGCTGTTCGGCAGTCATTAGCGAGCGCGGTTTTGCGATCCTGCCATATTTCACAGTCCCGTCATCAGCTTCAGTCAGGTCATGACTGCGATGATGCCTCTGCGGTGCCTGCCTTAGTCCGGACGCTGGCGTTTTCGGGAGCGCTGTTTTTTGCTCTGGGGACTTTTGCGGTGTCGCCGGTTTTGGCGGCCAATAATGCGGAGGCTCCTCAGACTGTCAGAAAAATCGGGGAGCGAGCTGGGACGCCGGCAGCTTCCGGGCAGGCTCAGCAGGGGGACTTTTCAGATCCGAATTACAATCCCTTCAACCCTGATGATTCTCCGAAGCCGGCCTGGGCTCAGCGAGCTTATCAGACTGTGGAGTTCAATAAGCTTAAGCCCTTTGGCTATGAGCTCTTTCAGGGCAATTTCGCCAATACCTTTCAGACGGATATCAACCCCAACTATAAGGTTTCTCCCGGAGACCGCATTGTGGTTAAGATGTGGGGGGCCAAGCAGTATGAGGATGTGCTCACGGTGGATATTCAGGGGAATATCTTTATTCCTGAAATCGGACCGGTATTTGTACTGGGCTGCAATGATTCATCCCTGGGAAGCACCATTAAAAATGCCATCGGACAGGTCTTTACCAATAACGTGGAGCTTTATGTCAATCTTCAGAGCTCTCAGCCGGTAGCCATCTTTGTAACCGGCGCCGTTAACAATCCCGGACGCTATGCCGGCAGTCAGAATGACAATATTCTGTCCTACATAGACCGGGCCGGGGGCATCAATTCCCAGACCGGAAGCTATCGCGAGATCCATGTCAAAAGAAAGGGGAAAGTCATTAAAAAGATCGACCTTTACAAGTTTATAACGGAGGGCGATCTCCCTGAAATAACCCTGGAAAACAATGACGTTATTTTGGTTAATAACAAGCAGATATCCGTAAGCGCCTACGGTCTTATCAAGAAACCGGCCTCCTATGAGTTCACTAAGGATTCCTGCACCGGGAATGATTTACTGGCTCTTTCCGGCATCGAAGCCAACGTCACTCATGTGCAGGTCACTGGCATTTCCAAGGGAAAGACCAGCTTTAACAGATATCTCTCTCTTGATGCCTTCAGAAATTACCGTTTTAATCCTGATGACAGGGTGATGTTCGTTTCTGATACGCAGAACAGCACTTTGGTGGCCAGCGTATTAGGCCCGATAAACGGAAAATCCCGTTATATCGTGCATAAGGGAACGCATCTTAAAGAGGTGCTGGCCAATGTGGAGGTGGATCCTCTAGTTGCCGATACCGGCTCCATTTATGTGAAGCGGAAGAGCGTGGCTGAGCAGCAGCGGCTCATTATCAATGATGCTCTGAAGAGATTGGAGCAGTCCGCTCTTACTGCTGAATCCGGTTCTGTGGATGAAGCCAATATCAGAGTCAAGGAAGCTGAGCTTATTCAGGATTTTGTCAAAAGGGCACAGTCCGCTCAGCCGGACGGCGTGATAGTGGTTTCCTCAAACGGCAGAATCCGGGATCTTTTGCTGGAGGATGAGGATCAGATAATAATTCCCCAGAAATCCAATGTTATTCAGATCGGGGGCGAGGTGCTGATGCCCAAAGCGGTGGTTTTTGATGAAAGATACACCGTGCTGGATTACATTAACGAGACCGGCGGATTTTCGGAAAGAGCCGATGAGGATAACATCCTCATTGTTCATCCCAATGGCAGGGTAGCCAGAAGCAACGAGCTGGCCGTGGTTCCGGGATCCCGGATCATTGTGATGCCGGAAGTGGATACCAAGAACATGCAGTTTGCCAAGGATGTCATGCAGATTATCTACCAGATTGCCGTTGCTACCAAGGTAGCGGTAGGGCTGTAAGCGGCAGCGGTGGTAAACTTATATGGCAGATGCTATTAAAATTTCGGTTGTGGTGCCGGTCTACAATGTCAGGGAGTTTATTCCCGGCGCGATAAAGTCTCTTAAGGATCAGACCTTCAGGGATTTGGAAGTCATTATTGTAGATGACGGCACCCCTGATGACACCAATGATCTTATCTGCCGGGAAATCAGTTCCGATCCCAGATTCCGCTGTATCAGAATTCCCCATTCCGGTTACGGCAAGGCCTGCAATACCGGTATGGAGAATGCATCGGGAAACTATGTGGCCATCTATGAGCCGGATGATCTCCTGGCTCCGGATTTTTACGAGTGTCTGGCAGAATATGCGAAGAGTTATCCCGAGGTTGATGTATTCCGCTATAACGGTTTTTTTAAGACTAACGGCACTGACAGGATTCACCGGTACGAATGCTATCCTAAATTTACTGAAAGGGTGATGGACAAATACGGTACTTTCAGAATCTGGCGTTTTCATCCGTCGGTGTTTAACGGCATCTACAAAACCAGCTTTATCCGGCAGCATCACATTGTCATGTGCGAGACTGAGGGAGCCTCATATCAG
>NZ_JBGVBR010000032.1:0-2267 GCF_045225735.1 Succinimonas sp.
ATCTTCCGCCGCGCCGGCCAGGCCCGGGGCAAGTCCCAGAAAAAGAGACAGACTGAGAGCGATCCTTTTTATCTCATGCGGCATGGGGATTCCTCCTGAATATGATGGCAAGCAAGGGATTTCGAATTTCCGCCCATTTTAATGAGCGGAAACGCTTTTGAAAATGATTTCATAAAGATATGCGAGGGTTTTGCGATCCGGAAACAGATCATGACCTCCCGTCCTGAGAATGCCAAAGAGCCCTCCTGAAAATCAAAGCGCCATGCCCGAGAGTTCGGACATGACGCTTTCGCGGGGGCTTTCACCCCTCTTACTGTATTGGCTGTATTGCCCTTTCACTGTATCAGTGTTTCACTGTATCAGTGTTTCACTGATTGAAAGGAATCCGGGCTTTTACTCCTGCTTTTTCCGGCCGTAAACCGTAAGATGCATGCTCTCGTTCAAAGCATCCAGATCCAGCTTGCAGGGACTCTTCAGGCTCAGCGTCCAGCGCTTGTCAGGATCCTCCTTCAGGGTTTCCCGGTAGAAGGCGGAAGTGGCGAGATCAAGGGCAGACATGACGTAATCACTGTAGGCATCCGCCGAAATTTTGAAGCCGGATTTGTAATCCCAGTTGGCATAAAGAGGCTTTATCAGGGATTTGGTGCCGGCCGGGGATTCCGCCAGAATCTGGAGAAGCAGGTTGGCATCAAACACGGCCTGTTTCCTTTGCCTGTTATGCTCCGTGGCTTCCTCGTCCTCCGGCGATGCCGCAAGCTCGCAGAAATCCTTAATGCCCGCGGGAAGATAGGTAATCCCGGAGACGTCATAGGTTACGGCATCAATAACAAGCTCGGAGCTCCCCAGAACCGTATCCTGATCTTCGGGGTCTCTGAAATCAGAGAAAGCGCAGGTAACGTTTCTTTCGGTGTCATCAATGAATGCGCAGGGACTGGCATTTCCGGACACATATACCTCGGGAAGATCCTTAAGTCCGGCGCAGACGGGATCGCTGTCGCAGGCGAGAGCTCCCTTAACCAGAGCGGCGGCATCAACTACCCCGAAGCCGTACTTATTGGAGAATCTGAATCCGGCGCCATTATCCTGCCAGCCGTAGTCGTAGACGATATGCTCGCCGTAGCTCTGGTCAGAAGCCGCCTCCTTCACAGACAGGGCCAGCGATGGCATGACGCTGTCGTCACGGGAGGTTACGGCCAGAAGATAGCGGAGCTGGGACACCGTCAGATCTGGTTTGGCCTGATACGCCAGAGCCGCAGCGCCGGAAACCGTGGGAGCCGCCGAGGACGTGCCGTTCATGATATTGGTGTAATACTTGTTGTCGTCGTTTCTCCAGGGGGAGTAGGCATCCGGATCATCCCAGTCCCGGGGATCATACTGACAGGTTGTGGTAACAATGGCGGGGCCGGTTTCAGGACCGGTATTTTTTCTGACGCCCTTATCCCCGCCGAAGCCGGTCACCCAGAGATTCGATCCGGTGGATCCGTAGGATGACTTAACGCCCCGCGAATTCAGGGATCCCACGTTAATAACAAAAGGCCCCCGGGAAATATATGAAGTCTGCTTGAACTCGCAGTCAACTTCCAGATCCTTGCAAATACTGCTGGAATAAGGCTTGTCATCTTTGTCATACCCTGACTCAAACTCATTTCCCTGGGAATGAATAACCGCAATGTTCTTTTCATAAAGAGCCTCGTAGAGCTCTTTCTCTATGGGCTCGCTGCTAGTCGTCAGATCATTGCTCCAGCTGGCATTCATAATGTTAAGTACGGGCATGCTCAGCATGTATATCAGAGAGCGAACTTCACCAGCGGCATCATCGATAGAGGTAATACTGGCATTGAAGGCAATGCCCCGCACTCCACGGTTGTTCATGCCGGAAGCGGCAATGATTCCGGCCACGGCAGTGCCATGAATATTAAAGGCATTCTCCTGGAGCTTTTCCAGAGGCATTCCGGCATTGATAACATCCCCGCTTTCGGGAATTCCGGGATCATAAAGCCGATCTCTGAGATCCTCATGATTAACGTCAACGGCGGTATCACTGACGACCACATAAACCCCGGTACCGTCGATCTGCTCCTTCCGCCCCTCCGGAATGGTACGCCAGGCAGGAATCACGTTAAGATCAATGCCCTTAACCGGATCCGCAGTGGTGCCGTAGGGATTTTGTCCGATGTTGTAGAGATGCCACTGATCCGCAGTCAGGGGATCGGTAAGGGCAAGCTCCGTCTCAGACTCCATGTCCGCGCCGTCTGTCAGGGAACCCC
>NZ_JBGVBR010000033.1:0-4083 GCF_045225735.1 Succinimonas sp.
TCAGAAAAAATCTCTTTGTTTTTGCCGTTCTGTTTTTGCCGCGGGATTTCCGGTTCTGCGGGGCTTCCTAAAAAGAAAGGGAGTCTCTGCTCCCTTTCGTCTTCCATCAGGCTGCCCTGCCCGCAGGCTCTTTATTCGCTGTCAGCTTTTTTGTTTCCGACGCTCTTCCGGGAAGCGGTCTTTCCGGACTTTTTGGCCGCCGGAGTCTTGCCGGTGCTTTTAGCGCTGGTTTTTCTGCCGGAGGATTTGGCCGGGGTCTTTTCCGCAGCCTTATCGGAGGTCTCTTTTCCGTCATCAGGGGCAGCGGCCTTAGCTGCTTTTGCGGCCGGCTTTTTCTTCTTTTCCGGAAGAGTGGCGTACTTGTCGGAAAATAGGATATCGGCCACGTCCTGATAAACATCGGCATAGAAGAACTCCACGCCGTCCCGGACGTATTCCGGCAGATCCTCCACGTCAGCCATGTTGGCCTTCGGCACAATCAGGCGGTAAATGCCAATGCGCTTGGCGGCAATGACCTTTTCTCTCACTCCGCCGATAGCCAGCACGCTGCCGGTAAGGGAAATCTCGCCCGTCATGGCAAAGCCCGGATTGGGAGCCCGGTTCAGGGCCAGACTGAGATAGGCGCTGGCCATGGTCACGCCGGCAGAGGGGCCGTCCTTGGGAGTGGCGCCCTCAGGCACGTGGAGATGCACCAGAGCTTTTTCAAAGAAGTTCGGATCAGTATTGGGAGCCAGCTCCTTCAGATGAGAAATCACATAGCTCAGGGAAATCTCCGCGGATTCCTTCATGACCTGCCCCAGATTGCCGGTAAGCTTGAAGCCCCGAGCGGAGTTATCCACAATCTCGGCCTCAATGGGGAGAGTGGCGCCGCCGGCAGAGGTCCAGGCCAGCCCGGTGACCACCCCCACGCCGGAAATGGTCTTTTCCCGGGTAAAGGGAGCCACGCCGAGATAGCCCTTGATGTCTTCGGGGTTCACGGTGACGCTCTTAATGGATTCATCCTCCAGGAACTTGGTCACCGCCTTGCGGGAGATCTTTGCAATGGCTTTCTCCAGGCTTCTGACTCCGGCCTCCCGGGCATATTCGTCCACAATCTTTCTTAAGGCAGTGTCCTTGATCTTTATCTTGTTCTTGGCCACGCCGTCCTTCTTGAAGATCTTGGGGATAAGATGCTTCTTGGCGATCTGCATCTTTTCTTCAGCCAGATAGCCGGAAAGAGTGATGGCATCCAGACGATCCAGGAGCGGAGCGGGAATGCCGTCAATGGAATTGGCCGTGCAGATAAAGAGACATTTGGAAAGATCCAGTCGCAGATCCAGGTAATTGTCCAGAAAACCGCTGTTCTGCTCCGGATCCAGGGTTTCCAGAAGCGTGCTGGCCGGATCCCCTCTGAAGCTGTCATGGGAAAGCTTGTCGATTTCGTCCAGCATGATTACCGGATTCATTACCTGAGCCTCCCGAAGGGCCTGCACCATGCGGCCCGGCAGAGCGCCCACATAGGTGCGGCGATGGCCCTTGATTTCAGCCTCGTCCCGCATGCCGCCAAGACTGAGTCTGAAGAACGGCCGGTTAAGAGCCCGGGCAATGGACTTGCCGATGGAGGTTTTGCCGACTCCCGGAGGTCCGACAAAAAGCAGGATGGCGCCGTTGGATTCGTCTCCGGAAAGTCCGGGAATCTTCTTTTCGTTTTCCTGCTTGTCAGCGGTCTCGCCGCCCTGATTTTCAGAGGCGTTTCCGGCAGTGTCAGCGGTGTTTTCCGCAGGAGTCTCCGGAGCCTCTTTCTCCTTTTCCTGAGCCTCGGAAACCACGGCATCAGGAGCCGGAGCATTCTTAGCCTTGCCCTTCTTGCCGCCGGCTTTGGCGCTGTCCTGTTCGGCCTTCTTTGCTGCCTCGGCAGCCTCGGCCTCCTTGTTCCGGAGCTTAAAGGCTCCCACAGCCAGATATTCCAGAATGCGATCCTTGACGTCCTTGAGCCCCTCGTGATCCTCTTCCAGAATCTTCCTGGCCCGGGCATAGTCAAAGTTCTGATCGGCATAGACGCCCCAGGGAATGCTGGTCAGCCAGGTGAGATAATCCCGGCAGACAGCGTACTCGGCGCTGACGGGCTCCAGCACGGACAGGCGGTTCAGCTCATCGTTAAATTTCTTCAAAACCTGCTCCGGCGGATTGAGCTCGGCCATCTTCTCCTTGAACCGATTGACATCCGCGGTCTTGTCATCAACGGTGATGCCCAGCTCCTTCTGAATTTCCCGGAGCTGTTCCTTGAGAAAGAATTCCTTCTGTCTGTCCGTAAGCTTCTGAGCCACGGTATCCTTGATATTCTTCTGGAGCTTGGCGATCTCCACCTCATTCTTCAGAAGAGTGAGGGAAAGCTTCATCCGCGGCAGGAGATCCACGGTCTCTAGCACATTCTGGAGCTGTTCCGCTTCCGATGTGGTGATGGAGGCGGCGCAGTCGGCCAGCATGGAGGGATCGTTGGGATTGAAACGGGTAAGATACTGCTTAAGCTCTTCAAAGTAGAGCGGGTTTAACGGCATGAGCTCCTTCAGGGTGGCCAGAATCGACATGGCATAGGCCTTGATTTCGATGCCCTCGGGAGACATGGTTACCGGCACCTTGCACTCCGGATATTCAATATCGCCCTCAATGCAGCCGTCCACCGTGCGCAGCTTAGTAACCCGGCCCCGGGCCACGCCCTGAGCGATAAACTGGAGCTCATCGCTTACCCGGGCCTGAATTACCCGCACCAGGCAGCCCATCTTCATGAAATCCGCTTCCCGGAGATCGCTTTCCAGACGTCCTTCGGGCACGGCCACCAGAAGCACCATTTTGGAGGGGCTGTCTAATGTTTTACGGAGGGCTTTTTCCCATCTGGGAGCCAGCTGCACCGGTATTACCTGACTGGGCATGAAGGGCCGGCCGAACACCGGAAGCACGCACAGCACCGGCGGCCGTTCCTTTTCCGGAACTGACAGGTCTCTTTTATGCTGTCCGGACTTTTCATCCGCGCTGTTTTTAACGTCTGCGGCGTTATCTCCGCCGTTTTTGTTTTCGTTATTGCTGTTCCCGTTGTTATCGTTGCCGTTGTTATCAGACATTCTGGAATCTCCTGCTTCTAATTGCTTCTACACTAAATACGGCTTAACGCGGCTTTTTTCAAGGGTGAAGCCGCAAAAATTACCGTGATAACATATTTCCGGCGTAATGCCTGCCATATCTTCCGGCACATGCAAGGCCTGCCGCCAGTGTCTGCCCCTCCGGCTCTTCCGGCGGCGGATTTTTCGGATAATTCCGCCCGTTCAGCATTTTTTGCTCCGGGTATCTGCTACAATCTCCCCGGTAACACAGGAAAAAGCTCCTTTTTTGAACCGGAGATCCCATGAGCGGCTACAACAACAATCAGGACAGCGGATGCGGGTGCGGCTGCGGCGGGATCCTTCTTCTCGTAATCGTGTTCGCCCTCTTTCCCCCCGGCTTCGGACTGTTTGTTCTGGGAACTATGATCATTCTCGCAATCATCGGTATTGTTAAGAACGCCAAAATCACCAGAAGCTCCTACTCATCATACGGCGGGTACGGCAGTCAGGGCGAAAGCGCCTTTGATGCCGATGACACCACCATTACCTGCGCCATCATGCGTCTGGTGGGATATGTGGCCCGGGGCAACGCCGTAATCACCAAGAATGAAATCAACACCGCGGAGGCCATAATCGCCAGGCTCGGCCCCGAACACCGGCAAACCTTTATTCAGGCCTTCCAGACCGGAAAAAGCAAGGACTACTCTCCTGATGAAGATCTGCGCCTCATTTATTCCGTGCACGGCAATAACCACAGCGCCTGTTTAACTGTAATTGCCTATCTGGTGTTAATCGCCCTGGCAAACGGGAATATCAGCCCGGAGGAAAACCGGCGCATTTGCGTAGTGGCTGACGGCCTGGGGGTATCCCGCAGCGAGGTTCAGGATCTTATCCGGGAAATGGGCGGCTACCGCCAAAACGGCGGCCAGCGCGGCGGGAGCTCCTATGGCGGGTACGACTCCTCATCATCAGATTACGAGAGCGCACTCAGACTTCTGGGAGTTTC